>NYZD01000071.1 GCA_002685935.1 Planctomycetaceae bacterium
TGAGCTCCTTCGCCCCCGATGTAAGTCACTGCGATCGCGATCCCCGCCAGCGCCACCACGTTCGCTTCCACCCCGAACAGCTTCATCGCCACGAACGTGATCAGAATCGTCAGCGGCAGCATCGCGCTGATCAACATGCTGCTGCGCAGATGCAGCACCATCACCAGCACCACCACCACCGCCACCAGCACCTGCTGAATCAGTGCGTGATTCAGTGTGTCCAGCGTTTCATAGATCAACCCGCTGCGGTCATAGAACGGCACGACCGTGATTCGGCTCGTGGTGATCCACGCCGGCCACGCTTCGTCATGCTCATCAAGCCAGTCCAGCCATTGCTCCTGGTCCAGCACAAACCCCGCCGCATCCGCAAACGGCTCGATTCCGCTCCGCGCCGCGAACGCCACCACCTCATCCCGCGACACCGTCGACCAGTCCACCACCGCCTTGCGCGGCAGGCCCGGCGCCAACTCATCAACCGCCGCATGCACCCGCAGAATCGCCTGCAGCGGATTCGCGCCGAACCGCGCCGTGACCACCCCCCCCACCGCTTCGGCGCCATCTTTATCCAGCACCCCCCGCCGCGGGGCCGGCCCCAGCACCACCTCGCCCAGCCGCGCCACCGTGATCGGCGTGTTGTCGCGCTCAACGACCACGATCTTGCGAATATCTTCCACCGACTCCAGAAACCCCAAGCCGCGAATGCGATACTCCACGCGGTTCTCTTCAATCGTCCCCGCCGACACATCCAGATTCGATCGGCGAATCGCGTCGTAAATCTGGTCCAGCGTCACCCCCGCCACGGTCATCGCATCCGGATCAAGATCGATCTGGTATTCCCGCACGAACCCGCCCACCGACGCGACCTCCGCCACGCCCTTCGCCCCCCCCAGTGCATAACGCACCTGGAAATCCTGCACCGCCCGCAGCTCATCCAGATCCCATCCCCCCGCCGGCCGCCCGTTCGGGTCGCGCCCTTCCAGCGTGTACCAGAACACCTGACCCAGCGCCGTGGCGTCAGGCCCGAGCGTCGGCTGCACATCCGCCGGCAACGTTCCCGCCGCCAGACTCGCCAGCTTCTCCAGCACACGACTGCGCGACCAGTAGAACTCCACGTCCTCATCAAAGATCAAGTAGATCGAACTGAACCCGAAGTAAGAAAAACTTCGGATGCTCTTCACCCCCGGCACCCCTTGCAGCGCCACCGTCAGCGGATACGTGATCTGATCCTCAATATCCCGCGGGCTCCGCCCGACCCATTCGGTGAACACGATCTGCTGGTTCTCCCCCAGATCAGGGATCGCATCCACTGGCACCGGATCACGCGGCACCCCGCCCACGTCCCAATCGAACGGCGCGACCAGCACCCCCCACCCCACCACCATCGCCGCAACGACAAACACCACGAGCTTCTGTTCCACACAGAAGCGCAGCACCAGTTCAATCAGCGACGGGCGCGATCCCTCACTGTTCATCATGCCCACCGTGATCCATTGGCTGCGTCGTCGAAGGTTGTGTGGTCGACGGTCGCGTGGTCGTGCGCTGCGGCGACCCCGGCCCAGCCTGCTGCGGCATGCCGTGATGCGCATGCACCGCCCCGCTCGGCCCGCCGTGCGGGTTCATCATGCTCGCCTGGCCCTGCCCCTGTAGCTGCAGCGCACTGTCGATTTGGAAGTTCCCCCGCGTCACCACCAGGTCCCCCTCATCCAATCCCGCCGTGACCACGAAAAACCCGTCCCCGCGTGGCCCGAGCTGCACCTCGCGCCCTTCGAACACCGCATCCGCCTCGCCCGACACCTTCACGTAGACCACACCCCGTTGCCCCGTCCTCAGCACCGCCGTGTCCGGAATCACCAGCGGCGCCTCACCACCGCCCTGTGTCGCCGTGGCGTACCCCAACTCCTCGGCCCGTACCAGCGCCATCCCGCACACCGGACAGTCGCCCGGCTCGTCACGCACAATCTCCGGGTGCATCGGAGAAATCCACTTGCCCGCCAACTCCTCCGCGATCACCCGCCCCGCCGACGCCACCGCCGCCGACACCCGGCCCCGCACAAACATCCCCGACCGCAAATCCCCCGCTTCATTGTTTACATTCACCCGCACCCGCACCGTCCGCCGCTGCGCGTCCAGGGTCGGATCGATAAACGCAATCGTCCCTTCAAATGTCTGATCCCCGAACGCCTCCGTGCGGAAGCTCACCGTCTGCCCGTATCGCAGCCATGGCAGGTCCGATTCATACGCCTCCAGGATCACCCACACCTGCGACAGATCCGCGATCGTGTAAATCCGATCGCCCTCCGCCACGTAACTTCCCTGCCGCGCGTTCTTCGCGATCACCACGCCGCCGGTCGGCGTGTGCAGCGTCACGTGATCGCCGATCACGTTTTCATTCTCGGCCGCCTCGATCTGCGCGTCGCTCAATCCCAGCAGCCGCAGCCGCTCGCGCGCAGCGTCGAGCATCACCCCGGCCCCCTCGGCCATCACCCCCGTCGCGTCCGATCCCAACCGATCCACCGCCCGCCGCGCTTCAATCAGTTCCTCTTGCGCGACGATCAGTTTCGGACTGTAGATCTCCGCCAGGTGATCACCCGCCCGCACCGCGATTCCCGCGTAATCCACGAACAATCGATCCAGCCGCCCGCCCACGTACGCCGTGATGTACACCAGCCGCGTCTCGTCGTATTCCACCTGGCCGACCATGTGGATCTGATGATGCACCAGCCGCCGCACGACCGGCGTCGTCTCCACGTCAATCAACGCCTGCGCTGCGGCCGACAGCTTGATCTGCCGCGGGCCAAGCTCTGCGTCCGCATCCGTGTCTGTATCCGCCCCCGCCGTCGAAGCCGGCACAAGCGTCATCGGGCAATATGGACACAAATCATCCTTATTCGGCATCCGCACTTCCGGGTGCATCGAACACGTGTACCACTGCTGCGGCTGTGCGTCAGGCGCCACCCCATCGCCTCCGCCTCTTAGCGCATAGCCGATCACAAACGCCAGGACGATCGCGACCAACACGCCCACGTCGCGCCCCCGTCGCAACCACCCCGCCACACCCCCGCCTATTTTCTTGAGACTTGCTGATGCCATCACCGCAACTCCATCGCCGGGTCGTCCGTCGCCGTCGCCTCGACCGGGCCGCCCAACGTTTTTTCAAGATCCGCCATCGCCCGATGCAGTGCCGCCACGATGCGCGCCTCGTGCACCTGATCGTCCAGCAGCGACTGCCAATCATCCAGCAACTGCAACAAGTCCACGTCATCCGCCTCGTAAGCTGTCAACGCCAGCCGGATCGTCTGCCGCGATTCGGGCATCATCTTTTCCTGAACCCGCGCCAGCACATCCTGATGCGATTCAATCCGCGCCAGCGCGTCATCGACCTCAAACGCCGCCCGGTCCTGCACCGCCCGCACCTGCGCGATCGCCTCTCCCGTCCCCCGCAGCGCTTCGCGCTCCGCCGCGGCATACTTTTCCGTCCACAAGGGGATCGTCACCCCCACCGTCGCCGCGATCTGATCCGTGCCGTCCGCCACCGGGGATAACCCCGACGCACGCACCGCACCGTATTGCACGCCCACCACCACGTCCGGCAACGGCTCGATCCGCGCCAACTTCAGCTCCCGGTGAGCCGTCCCCACCCGCGCCTGAGCCATCCGCACCTGTGGATTGCCCCGCATCGCCCGCCCCACCAATCCATCCCGATCCAGTTCCGCCGCTTCCCATCCCGCAACCGCCGGCTCCGGCAGCGTCGACCCCGGCCCGCGACTCATCAACCGATTCAACATCGCCCCCGCCGTTCGCTGTCGCTGTCCCAGCCCCGCCACCTGATTCTCAAGCGCCGCCAGTCGCCGCGACACACGCAATAGATCGTCTTGCCCCGCGTCACCCACCCGCAGCCGCGACCGCACCGAAGACTCGATCTGCAACAACAGTTCCCGGTTCTGCCCCAGCACTGCCGCCTCGTGCGTCGCCGCATACATCGACCAATACGCCCCTCGCACCGCCGCCTCCACGTCCGCGACCGTCACCTCCAATGCGTACAGCGCTTCGGTCACCTTCTGCCGCGCCACCTCCGACCGCGCGTCCAGCGTGCCCGGGAACGGCAGCGACTGCTGCACCCCCACCATGTAATCCACCTGCCCCGCCGCCGTCTCCGCCAACTGCCCAAACCGCGTCGTCGCCGTCGGGTCCGCAAGCGTCCCCGCCCCCACCACCCGCTCTCTCATGCGTTCCACGCGTTGCCGCGCCGCGCGAATCTCCGCGTTCGACGCCATCGCCGCCCGCACGTACCACGCCTGCCCCGCCCCCGCGGGCGCCGGATCGCCCGTTCCGTCATCCCCACGGTCCACGGCCGCATCGACCCCACCGCCCGCATCCAGCGCTCGGACTCGATCCGCCAGATCGCGGTCCGACCAATCCGCCAGCGGATGCCGACCGGCGCACCCGGCGACCGTCATCAGCCCCGCCGCGAGGCATAGCCACAATCGTCCCCTGGCCGCTGAATCCATGGCGCAGTTGTCCTTCCGCCCTGATAAACGACCCCGCCCGTGCCTCAGGTTCCACGGACATGGTCCATTTTTACATTATTCACAAAATACTCGCGCTCGTGGAACCCCGCAGGCCCAGTCCGTCGTTTCTATTTATGATGGGTCGTATGGTCGCCAAATCGTCCAACGACCCCACCCAACGCTTCAGCGCCGAGGCTTGGCCGCTGTTGCCGAATCTGCTGCGGGTCGCGCGCGTGCTGACCCGCGACATCCATCAGGCCGAGGACCTGGTCCAGGAAACCATGTTGCGAGCGGTCCGACACATCCAGTCCTTCCAGGAAGGCACGAACCTCAAAGCCTGGCTCATGACAATCCTCCGTCACACCCATATCGATCTCCACCGCCACGACGCCCGCCGCCCTTCCGCCGATTCCCTTGACGCGATCGATCACGATCCCCCCGGCGCCGCCGGCCCAGCCGACGACGACGCCTGGACCAATCCTGACGATCTACTGGCCCGCTTCGACGACGACGACATCGAAAACGCGCTGCGATCCCTGCCCGACCCCATGCGCTGGACCCTCCTGTTGATCGACGTCGAGCAGATGCCCGTCGCCGACGCCGCCGAAGCGCTCGATGTCCCCGAGGGCACCATCAAATCACGCGCGAGCCGCGCCCGCACACAACTGCGCAGCCAACTGTTGCCCCACGCCCGTCAGCGAGGCTGGATATCCGACGACCCGAGTCCCTGATCCATGGACGATCACAACGAACATACCGAACACCTCGATGCCGCCACCGCCAAGCGACTCACTCAGCTCGGTCAGCGCCCCGTCGACACAGCAGCTCTGGAAAACCGGTTGCAGGCCGCGCTCGCCCCGCCCCCGCCAACCGCACGCACCGATGGCCGCCGCTGGCTGTCGCCCATCGCCGCGATGGCCGCCGCGGTAATGCTCGCCGCCGGCCTGCTGTTCACCGTCCTGCAAAATGATTCGTCCGCCGCCGTCCTCGAACTGTCCCAACTGCATCACGATCTGATCACCAAACATCTCGCCACGCCTGTGCAAAACGTCGCCGAAGCCAACGCGTGGATCGCCCAGCAGGAAGTCGCCGGCCCCGCCCTGCCCGGCGACATGTCCGAGGTCCGCGTCCAATCCTGCTGCCTCGCCGACGTCCAGGGCGACCTCGTCGCCGTCGTCGTCATGCAGTATCAGCGAACGCTCGTCACCCTCGTCGTCGCCGACGCTCAGCAGTTCGCCCATCGGATGGGTCGCGCGATCGAGCGCGACGAGCGTGAACTCTTCAGTCACCAGGTCAACGGCGTTCAGATGGTCATGGCCAATCACGATGACCGCTGGCTGTGTGTCATGGGCGATCTGAGTGACGACCAACTGGCCGACCTCGCCGCCGAGATTCAATTCCACCCCGCGGCCGCCAGCGACCCGCCCACCGACCTCGAATCAAACTGATTCGACCTCCCCGCGCCCATCGACGATGAACGCCCCGCCGCCTTGGCGTATCATGTGCCTTTCCCGATCGGAACCATCACCATGAATCCCGCGCTGTTCAACAAACCCCGACTCATGACGCCCGGCCCGACCGACGTGCCCCCCGCCGTCCTGTTGGAAATGGCCCAGCCCATCATCCACCATCGCACCAAAGAGTTTCAGGCCATCTTCGCGGAACTGTCCGAGCTGCTCCGACGCCTGTTCCGCACCGCCGGACCCGTGCTCACCATCGCCGGCTCCGGCACCACCGCCTTCGAAGCCGCCCAAACTTCGCTCATCGAACCCGGCGCCAAAGCCCTCACCATCGCCGGCGGCAAGTTCGGCGAGCGCTGGCAGGACATCTACGACGCCCACGACGTCGGACAACACCGCATCAACGCCGAATGGGGCAACGCGACCAACCCCGAGCAGGTCAAGCAACTGCTCGACGATCATCCCGACATCAGCGTCGTCACCATCGTCCACTCTGAAACGTCCACCGCCACCGCCTCCGACATTCAGGCCATCGCCGCCATCGTGCGCCAGACCGACGCCCTGCTTATCGTCGATGGCATCACCGCCGTCGGCGCCCTGCCCCTCGACATGGACGACTGGGGCATCGACGTCCTGGTCACCGGCTCACAAAAAGCCCTCATGCTCCCGCCCGGACTCGGCTTCGTCGGACTTGGCGAGCGCGCCGTCGCCCGGCTCGAATCCGTCGAACCCGCCCATGTCTACAACCTCGACCTCCGCCGCTGGCTCAAAAGTCACAAGGACGACGATGTCCCCTTCACTCCGCCGGTCAACCTGATCCGCGGCCAGCTCGTCGCCCTGCGCATGATCGAAGACCAGGGCCTGGACATGATCTGGGACCGCACCGCCGCCCTCGCCAAGGCCGGCCGCGCCGCCTTCGAAGCCATGGGCCTCAAGCTCATCAGCACCAGCCCCAGCGATTCGGTCACCGGAGCCTTCTATCCCGACGGCATCGACGACAAGACTTTCCGCGGTGACCTGCGCGATGACTTCGGCATCCACGTCGCCGGTGGCCAGGCCGGCCGCGGCGCCGACTGGAAAGGCAGAATCTTCCGCATCAGCCACATGGGCCACGTCGACGTCGGTGACCCCCTCGCCACGCTCGCCGCCATTGAAGCCGCCCTGATCCAACAGGACGTGAAGATCAAGCCCGGCACCGCCCTCGACGCCGCCACCGCCGCGCTTCAGTAGTCATTCATCGTTTGCGGTGAAGCTTGGCGCCGGCGCGCCCTCACCCCGCCGCGCGCGCATAGCCCAGCGATTCCAGCAGATCCGCATCGTGCAGAAGTGCATTCGCCTTCACCGGCCCTCTCAACGTCCGCCCCACCACGTCGTTCAGTTTCGTCGCCGGAATCCCCGTGCCCGGGCGCTTCACCGTTAGATCCGCCCGCGCCAATCGATGCCCCGCCGGCAGATCGCGCACCACGCTCACGCTCTGCCGCGCCACCGCGCGCACGTCGCGCTCGCAATCCTGCACACGCTTTTCGATCAGACCCACCAGCCGCTCCGCCGCCCGAATCCGATCCACATACGCCCCGAACTGCGGCGGATCGAAACTCACCGCGTGGTCCGGCCCGTCCGCCGCGCGGTTGTACGTGAAGTGCTTCTCAATCAGCCGCGCCCCCGCCGCCACCGCCAGCATCCCCGTCTCCAACTCCGTCGTGTGATCCGAGTAACCCACCGTCAGATCAAACCGATCCCGCAGCGCCGCGATCGCCCCCAACGACGCGCCCTCGGCCGGCGTCGGATAGCTGCTCACGCAATGCATCAGCGCCGGCAACTGATCCGCGCACGTCGCCACCGCCGGGGCGATCTCCTCCAGTTCGCACGTCCCCGTCGAAATAATCATCGGCCGACCCACCGACCCCAGCGCCTCAATCAGCGGCAGGTTCACTGCGTCCGGCGACGCCACCTTTACCGCATCCACGTTCAGGTCGCGCAGCCCATCCACCAACTCCAGATTGAAACACGTCACGATGAAATCCAACCCCAGTTCCCGCGCCAACTCCGCAATCGGCTCCATCTGCCGCGCATCAAGCTGACGCGTCGCCAGCATCTCAAACACATCCTGCTCGCCCGCCTGCTGATACTCCGCCAGCACCGCCTCGCGGCTCAGCAGCAAACGCGGATCAAACAACTGCAACTTGATCGCGTCCGCCCCCGCCTCCGCCGCCGCCCGCGTCAACTGCTTGGCGCTCTGGATCGACCCATCATGATTCACACCCAACTCAGCGATGATGTAGACCGGATCGTCCGCCCCCAGCCGATGGTCCCCAATCGCGAACACATCCTCCGCCACGCCCTTTCGCTCGCCCTGCCCCGCCGCGTTCCTCAGCATCGCCTCGGCGTAATAAAGATCGGCCGCCGTATCAATATCCACCACCGACCCCGCCGGCGTCACGATCCCCCGCCGATCCTCGCCCAGGAACGCGTGCGGCTCGCCCTCAATCACATTAAATAGACATGCCCGCCGCATCGCCGTCACCGCGCCGTTCAACCCGTACAGCGGCGGCAGATCCTGCCGGCGATACACCTTGTTTTCGTGATAGGGAATCAGCGTGTCGCCGTCGTCGCCGCCCAACGCTTTCATCCACCACGGATGGTTCTTGCCCGCCGAACCCACCGACTGCACACTGTCCGCCCCCGTCAGTTCCAGCTTCTCCAGCGCCTCGTCAATCAACCCGTCCGGCCGCAGCGGGATATTCCCGTACAGCATCACCGCCGCGTCATATTCACGCCCCTCGCGCGCCTCGACCACCGACACCGCATGCCGCACCGGCGCATCGACCGTGTGATGATCGTCCGACAGATCCGCGCCGCGCTCGATCACCTCCACGCCCATCTCGCGCGCCACTTCGGCGATCGCGTCGAAGTCCGTGCTCACCACGACCTTTTCCAGCCGTTGCGACGCCAGCGCCTGTTCAATCGTGAACGCAATCAGCGGTCGCCCGAACAGCGGCCGCGCGTTCTTCCCCCGCAGGCCCTTCGACCCCGCCCGCGCGATAATCACGCCAATGCTGCGCATACGCTCAACACTCCTGATCAGATCAATTTCAGCGAACCCACTTGGGAGGATCGCTAACGCTTGTATCGGTTGCATCGTCTGGGCAGCTTGATTTGGTTATTCGGACCAAGACCGACAAAGACACCCCGGCTGTCCCTCGAAACGCAGGTAATTCCCACCTCACCGGCCCGGGCGTCCTCCTCCCCCCCGTTCCGATATAATCCCGCCCCGATGACCAACGTCCATTCGCAACCGTAAGGAAGACCCCATGCGCATCGTCGTACTGGATGGTTACACCCTCAACCCCGGCGACCTGTCCTGGGCCAGCCTCGAAGCCCTCGGCGATTGCACCGTGCACGATCGCTCAACCCCCGACCAGGTCGTCCCCCGCGCCGCCGGCGCCGAAATCGTCCTGACCAACAAGGTCGAGATCTCCGACGCCTTCATGGCCGAGTTACCCGACATGAAGTACATCGGCGTCCTCGCCACCGGCTACAACATCGTCGACATCACCGCCGCCCACCGCCGCGACATCGTCGTATCCAACATCCCGACCTACGGCACCGACTCCGTCGCCCAGATGGTCTTCGCCCACACCCTCAACCTCGTCCAGCGCGTCGCCCAACACAGCGACAGCGTCAAGGCCGGCGACTGGTCCAGGGTCCCCGACTTCTGCTACTGGCAGACCCCCCTGATCGAACTGGCCGACCTGACCATGGGCATCGTCGGCATCGGGCGCATCGGCGGCACCGTCGCCCGCATCGCCCAGGCCTTCGGCATGAACGTCATCGCCCACGATCCCTTCGCACCCCAGGCCCCCAGCGGCGTCATCATGGTCGAACTCGACGAACTGTTCGCCACTGCTGACGTCGTCTCCCTCCACTGCCCCCTCACCCCGGAGAACACCAACTTCGTCAACGCCGACCTCCTCGCCAAAATGAAACCCACCGCCTTCATCATCAACACCAGCCGCGGCCCCCTCATCGACGCCCATGCCCTCGCCGACGCACTCAACCGCGATGTCATCGCCGGCGCCGGCATCGATGTCCTGCCCGTCGAACCGCCCCCCGCCGACCATCCGCTCTACGCCGCTAAGAACTGTTTCATCACCCCCCACATCTCCTGGGCCACGCGTGCCGCGCGCTCCCGCCTGATGGATGTCGGCGTCGACAACGCCCGCGCGTTCCTCGATGGCAATCCCCAGAACGTCGTCAAACCCAGCTAACCGCGCCCTCCCCGGAACGATTCGCATGAACATCCTCATCCTCGGCGGCACCCTCTTCATCGGTCGCCACCTCGTCGATCTGCTCGTCAGCCGCGGCCATCACGTCACCATCCTCAACCGAGGCGTCACCCCCGTCCAGCTTCCCGCCGCCGTCACCCGCCTCACCGCCGATCGCGAACAACCCGACACCGTCGCCGCCGCCCTCAAAGGAAAGAGATACGACGCCGTCATCGACATCTTCGCTCAGACCCCCGATCACATTCAGCCCGTCCTCGACGCCCTCGGCGACGGCATCGGCCACTACGTCTTCTGCTCCACCGTCGCCACCTACGCCGACAGCGACATCGCCCCCGTCGATGAGAATTGCCGTCTCGCCCACGACGCCGCCCCCGATTCCTATTCCAAAGTCAAAATCGCCAGCGAAGAATTGCTCACCAAAGTCAGCGCATCGGGCCAATGCCCCACCACCTCAATCCGCGCCCCCGTCGTCTACGGCCCGCACAACCCCATGCCCGAACGCGAGGCCAGCTACTTCCACCGTATTCGCCTTGGTCGCCCCGTCGTCGTCGCCTGGCAGGGCAACGCCCTGCTCCATCAAATCCACGTCGACGATCTCGTCGACGGTTTCGCCACCGTCCTCAACGACCCCCGCGCCTTCGGCGAGATCTTCAACGTCTGCGGCCCCTACGCCACCACCCACACAGGCTACGTCGCCACCATCGCCGAAGCGCTCGACCTCCCCGTGCGCATCATCCCCGTCGAAGATCCCAAACAGCTCGAGAAAATCACAACCCTCGCCCCCGGCATCTTCCCCTTCGGCCAGGTCGACGTCATGGTCTACAACACCGAGAAGTTCCGCCACACCTTCGACTGGTCCCCCCGGTTCAGCCTCCGCGACGGCATGGCCATGACCCACCAATGGTGGCTCGACCAGGGCTACGACAAAACCGACTGGGACTTCTCCGGCGAGGACAAAGCCCTCCAACACCTCGGCATCGAATGGTGATACGAGCCGCACCCCGCCCGCAGTCCTGATCACTCCGCCGGATTCGCCAGCCGCCCCTGAAACAGGATCGCGCCCGTCTGGTTGTGTCGAATCATGAACACAAACGGATGATCCGCCCGAAACCCCACAGCCGGCGGAGGCAAGGCAATCGCCTTCTCCAAAACCACCGCCGTCGCCGCCGCCGCCTCCGTCCCCGTTTCGTCCACCTCCACAAACGCCTCATGCACCACCGCCGAAATGAACAGATCCCCTTTGTCGCTCATGCCCGTGAAGTCCGCCCGCATCGCATCAAACGCACGCTTCATCCCCAATGATTCCAGCGCGTCCCGCAGCCCAAACTGCGCGCTGATCTTGAACTTCGGCAGCAACACCTTGACCTCCTGCTCGACAACGCCCGCGCACCACCGCTCGACATTCTCGTGTGTCAGCCGCTGCTCCAACGCCGCCAGGCCTTCGATCTGATCCGGCAGCAGAATCACCATGGATAGCTCGCCGCCCTTGTACGGAATCTCCAATACCGCCAGATCGTCATACGTCGCGTATTGGTATGGTCCCCTCTGACGCATCATCGGCACCGTCACGTCATCGTCATCATTCAGATGAAACGCAGCGTCGTATGTCGCATGCTCGCTGAATTGCTCCGCCCATTCACTCTTGAAATAGATCGCGTTCGTCAGCACCAGACGCGTCATCGCGTCCAAAATGCCCGGCTTAATTAATTCCTTAATCTTCTCGTGCGTCTGCTGCTCCACCCACGCGTTGATCGCCTCACGCGCCCGCTCCGTCTCGCCGCGGAAGTCCACCGTCGCCAACTCCGACCCGTAGTGCTCGCGCGTCAAATCCAGAAACTCCGGCACAAAATCCTCCCCCGCCTGCCCCCACAATCGATTCGCAATCGACAGCGTATAGGCGCGATCTTCTCCGGCCCCGTTCAACCTCTGTTGCACCATCCCAAACGCCGCATGAACCCGATCCGCCACCAATGTCATCCGAAGCGCCTGCGCCATCTCGTCCGCCGTCTCGCCCAGCGCCCCCGCATACGTCATCGCCAACGCCGCGGAAACACTGTAAGGCGAGAAAAACAGATTGCCCGGCTCATCACCAAGTTGCCCATACAAGTCCAGCGCAAACCGATTGTTCCCCGTGACCAGCGCCGCCACATCGTCCTCGCCGACGGTGATCACGCCACCCGTCGTCTGCGCAGGACCTCCGGCTCGCCCCGGACCGGCAGATTCCCCGCATCCACTCAGCATCACAAGGCCCATCAGAAACAAAGTGATTCGCGACATGCCAGACCTCCCGTGTCATCAAATACCCGGAACCGGGCCTATCCGTAACGACGCACGAACCCCCGATTTGTTCGCAAACCCGCGGAAGAACACACGCACACACCGCCCCTCACCCCCAGTCACTCACTCATCCGGGTTCGCCAGCCGCCCCTGAAACAGAATCGCGCCCGTCTTATCGTCCCGGATCATGAAAACGAACGGATGATCCGCCCGAAACTCGGTAGGCCGTTTCGCAACGTCAGAGGCTGCGTCCGCGACCACATCCGTCGCAGCCGCCGCCTCCGTGCCCTTCTCATTCACGTCCACAAACGCCTGATGAACCACCGCCGCGATGAACAGATCATCCTGGCTGCTCATCCCGGAAAAATCAGCGTCCTCCACACTAACCCGCATTTCCCAGATGATTCCTCAGATGTGATATAATTCTGAGGCGTTTGGGCCTGCAAAACAAGGGCTTTCCGCTATTCTTGGCACATTGAATCA
>NYZD01000072.1 GCA_002685935.1 Planctomycetaceae bacterium
CTACGAGAAACTTGCCGAGAGCTATCTGACCATGGTCAAGCTCGCCATGATCCAGCGATGCAACCGCCTACTGCAGCCGTCAGACAGGACCTAGCCACGCGGCATCGGTGTTGGCGGTGATCTGCTTGCAGTGTTGGACGTTGAAGTTGGCGATGAGGCCGTCGAAATTCACAAAGGAGCAGGCGAGCAGGACGATGACGGCGGCGAGGGTGTTGGCGCCGACGAGCCAGGCGTTGGATCGGCGGGTGGCGATGCGGATGAAGATGAACAGGAAGCCGAGGAGGACGAGGGCCATCCAGATCGCGGAGGCGACGCGGAGGCGGGTGAGGGAGTAGACGCTGACGTAGAGATTGAGGCGTACGGCGGCGGAGACGATGAGCAGCAGGTTCTGTGCGAGCCAAAGATAGACCAGACGGCGGGCCCAGACGCTGCGGTGTTGGTCGGCGGACTGGCGAAAGGTGATGAGGACGAAGAGGCTGGCGAGGAGTGCGGTGGCGACGAGGGGGTAAGCGCCGCGGCGGGCGTATTCGCCGTGGGTGAGGCCCTCGGGGAGGGCGATGGCGCCGCCGTTGACGTAGAGGTAGGTTAAGTCGAGCGCGGTCTGAACAGCGAAGATGAAGTTGAACAAGATCAGGCAGCGGGTGACGACGATGGGATCGAGCAGGCGATCGCGCAGTTGCGTCCAGGAGATGGGCGTGCTGTCGTGTTGGGAATACATGAAGGGGGCGTTGTAGTGGATCTCAGGGCTGGTGGGATCGGACCGCGGGCGACGGACGTTGGTGCGGTATCGCAACAGGCCCCATGACCAGAGCAGGACGGCGATCCAGAGGAGGATGCGGATGGGATTGATTTCGCTGAAGAAATCCAGGATCCAATCGCCGAGAGTTTCGAGCCATTGGCCGGTCCATCGGGAGATGATGGGGTTGGCCCAGGACAGGAGTCCGATGAACACCGCACCGAGCGCGATGGGGACAAGCCAGTGACGTAGTCTGAATCGGCGGGGTCGATCGACGGCCTGGGGGTGGGCGAAACGTCGGGTGAAGAGCCGGACGTCGACGAAGGCGCGCAGCCAACCGAGCACGGTGTATTCCAGCCAGCGGCGGCACCAGGTGCGGACGTGATTTTTCCAGCGGCCGCGGAGGGCGATAGCAAGTGAGACGACGGCGAGGTAGGCCATGATGATGGGCAGCGTGCCGGGGTGTTCGATCAAGGCGGCGGTGGTGAGGGCGGCGGTGATGGCGAGGGCGACGGTGATGGGGCGGGTGAGGCGATTGCCGTGCAGCAGGAGCATGGCGACGATGAGGGCGGCGGCGAACAGGCCGAGCGTCCAGCCAACGGGTTGATTGAAGAACAGCACATCGGCAAGGACGACGAGGCCCAGTGTGAGGGCGGTGGTGATCCCCAATCCCCATCCCTTGAGTGCGGTATTCTCGTTCATGAATGTTGATACGGATGGGGTCTGGGCACGGTTCGGGGGAATTGGGTGTTGGACATGGGGCGTCACGAATGTGGCAATCTGGGTTATTCGACGTTGGATTGCTGGATCGCAATGAGCTGTTGGATGGTTAGCTGTTCGGGGCGCATGGCGGGGGTGACGCCGGGAGGGAGTTGGGCGTCGCGGCCGAGGATCGTGCCGATCTGCTTGCGGCGCCTGGTGAACAGGAGGTGGACGAGGGCGCGGAGTTTCTGCGGTTCATGGGTGAGGGGTTTGGGGTGCCGGGTGAGTTGGACGACGGCGGAATCGACTTTGGGCGGGGGCCAGAAGCAGCCGGGGGGGAGGGTCATGATGCGCTGGACGTTGAACATTGACTGGAGCATGACCGAGAGGGGGCCGTAGTCCTTGCCGGAACGGTTCTGGCCGGGGTCGGCGGGCGGTGCGGTGATGCGGTCGGCGACTTCGCGCTGGACCATGACGGTGGCGCGGGTCAGGGCGAGGTGGTCACAGGCGAGGGTAAGCAGGAGGGGTGAGGCGATCTGATAGGGGAGGTTGGCGATGAGACTGAATTGCGCTACGGATTGCAGAGCTTCGACGACGGAGGGGTCGAGCGTGTGTTTGTTGGCCATGACGTCGGCGTGGATGAGTCGCCAGCGGTTGGTGTCGAGGCCGAACTGATTGCGCAGGATTTGGCAGAGGTCGGGGTCGATCTCGACGGCGATGACGGATGCGCCGATTTGCAGGAGCTGTTCGGTGAGTGCACCGGTGCCGGGACCGACTTCGAGGATGGTGTCGTTCGGCTGGACGTCGGCGGCTTCGATGATCTGGTTGAGCTTGTTGTGATCGTGGAGGAAGTTCTGGCCGAGGCGGTGTTTTGGCCGGCGATCGATTGCGGCGAGCAGTGATCGAATCTCGGCCAGCGTTTGGGGCATGGGGAACAGAATACCGCAAACGTGGGGATCGACGTCGGATGTTACTTGAGAATCTGCTGGAGGGCGGGGGTGATGGCGTCGGCCATGCGCATGAAACCGAGGTCGGTGGGGTGAGTGCCGTCGACGGCGCCTTCGCAGTCGGGGCCGAGCAGGGATGGCCCGGGGAGGTAGTGCAGGTCGGTCAGGCCGTCGGCGATGAGGGAGTCATAGGCGTTCTGCAGGGCGACGTTGCCGGTGGGTCGGGGGATTTGCTGTCCGGTGAGTCGGAGGGGCAGGTCGTAGGCGGGTGACTCGATTAACAGGATTGGCGTGTCGGGCCGGGCGGCGCGGAGTTGGCGGACGGAGTTGGTCATGCGCTGATCGACCAGTTCGGCGCCCATGTTGGCGACGGTGTCGATGACGAAGATGCAGGGATCGAGTTCGGCGATGAGGTCGATGACTTCAGGTTCGCACCTGCCGTTGCCGGAGAAGCCGAGGTTGATGTGGGGGCGATCGATGCGGCGGCCGATGATGGACGGGAATGCCATGCCGGGTCGGGCGGCGCATCCGCCCTGGGTGATGGAGGTACCGTAGTAAAGGATGGGCTTTTCGGTGCGCGGGGCGATGGGTTGGAGGTCGGCCTGGGGTTCGACGGCGATCTCCAGTTTTTGCAGTTGGTTGTAGAGGGGCAGGTAGAGGCGGTAGGTGCGCGGGACGGCGTCGGGAAGATTTGCGAGTTGGGATTCGTTGTTGGGTTGGTCGGGTGTGGCGCAGGCGAGGAAGCGATATCCGAGGGTGGGGTGGTGGACGTAGAGGTCGAGGCCGCTGACGCCGGTGGCGGGCATGTGTCCCATGGCGAGGGGGCGGTCGGGGTCGAGAGACCATCGGGCGTGGATCTGGCTGGCGTTGGTTTGGAAGTGGGCGCAAAGGCCGGCGCTATGATTTGCGTGCTCCCAGACGCCGGGAGGGATAAGAGGCTGGGCGCGGGCGGGGAAACGGTCGTAGAAGGAATCGGTATCGGTCCAGCCTTTTCCTTCGACGCCAATGGATTCGACGTCGATCCAGTTCAGGTCGGGCATGGTGGTGCCTTCGGATCGTGTGGGGCGACTAAACGCCGATGACGTGGACGCCGCAGTCGACATGGATGACTTCGCCGGTGACGCCTCGGCTGGCGTCGGACAGGAGATAGACGGCGGTGTCGCCGACTTCTTCGCCTTCGACGTTGCGGCGGAGGGGAGCGCGTTTCTCGTGGTGTTCAAACATTTCCGAGATGCCGCCGACGGCCATGGCGGCGAGGGTGCGGAGTGGCCCGCCGCTGATGGCGTTGACGCGGATGTTGTGTTCGCCGAGTTCGGCGGCGAGATAGCGGGTGGTGTGTTCCAGGGCGGCCTTGGCGATGCCCATGACGTTGTAACCGGGGACGACCTTTTCGCCGCCGTAGTAGGACATGCAGATAATGGATCCGCCGTCGGTCATCAGGGGGACAGCGCGTTGGGCCATGGCGAGGAGGGTGTAGGCGCTGATATCGAGGGCGAGGGTCCAGGCCTCGCGAGTGGTTTTGTGGAATTTGCCGATCTGAAGGTACTCGCGATCGGCGAAGGCGATGGAGTGGACGATAAAATCGATGGTGCCGAAGTCGGACTTGACTTTGTCGAAGAGGGCGTCGAGGTCTTCATCGTTGGAGGCGTCGAGGGGCATGAGCCAGGGGTCTTTGACGTTGAGATCATCAAGGGCGCTGCGGACGCGGCGTTCCATCTTCTCGCCGGGGAGGTTGGTGAAGGCGCACTGGGCCCCGTTGGCGAGCAGCTGTTTGGTGATGTACCAAGCGTAGCTGCGATCGTTGGCGATGCCGACGACGAGCCCGCGCTTGCCTTGCATTGAGCTCATGTGGTGACGCTCCGGTGGATCGATCCTGCACTAAAGGGTTAGACCGTAGCGATTCGCCGGTCGAGTGGCAATGCGGGGCGTGGGAGAAGGCGGTTTGCATGGGCGGGTATTGACAACGGGGTCGGTCTCGGATATTTCTAGCACATGGAACCCAGCAAAATCATCTCTGACGGGATCACGTTTGACGACGTTTTGTTGCTGCCGGCGCGGAGCGATTTTCTGCCGGCGGAGACGGATACGCGCACGCGGCTGACGCGGCATATCACGTTGAACATTCCGCTGCTGTCTGCGCCGATGGACACGGTGACCGAAGCGTCGTTGGCGATCGCGCTGGCGCAGGAGGGGGGATTGGGGGTGATTCATAAGAATCTGTCAACGGAGTCTCAGGTGCGCGAAGTGGTGAAGGTGAAGCGATCGGCGAATGGGGTGATCGTCGATCCGCAGACGCTGGGTCCGGACGCGCCGGTGAAATCGGCAAGGCGACTGATGGAAGAACAGAATATTTCTGGAATCCCGATCACGGACGATGGGACACCGCGCGGCAAGGTGGTGGGGATCCTGACACGTCGGGACATGAAGTTTATTGAGGATCCGGAAGGTGACGTGCGGGACATGATGACGAGTCAGAATCTGGTGACGGGTCCGCCAGACACGACACTGGAGCAGGCGGAGCAGATTCTTTCGAAGAACAAGGTTGAGAAACTGCTGCTGGTTGACAACGCGTTGAATCTGCGGGGTCTGATCACAATGCGTGACATTGACAAGTTGCAGAGCTTTCCGGACGCGTGCCGTGACACGCGCGGCCGGCTGCGGGTGGGCGCGGCGGTGGGCGTGCGGCAATTGGATCGAGTGGGGGAATTGATTGATGCGGAGGTGGATTTGCTGGTCGTGGATTCGGCGCACGGTCATTCGCGCAACGTGATCGAGACGGTGCGGTCGATCAAGAAGCAATACGAAATTGAGGTGGTGGCGGGGAACGTGGCGACGGAAGAAGGGGCGGCGGATTTGATTGATGCGGGGGTGGATGCGGTGAAGGTGGGGATCGGTCCGGGATCGATCTGCACAACGCGGATTGTTTCGGGGGTGGGTGTGCCGCAGATCACGGCGGTGACCAGCGCGTGTCGGGCGGCGGAGCCGGAGGGGGTGCCGGTGATCTCGGACGGCGGGATTCGTCACTCGGGGGATATCACGAAGGCGATCGCGGCGGGCGCGAATTGCGTGATGCTGGGCTCGCTGCTGGCGGGGCTGGACGAATCACCGGGTGAGATCATCATCCGGGCGGGTCGTCGGTACAAGACGTATCGGGGGATGGGATCGGAGGGGGCGATGGTGCAGGGATCGGCTGAGCGATATCGGCAGGAGGTGTCGTTCGGGCCGGAGAAATTCGTGCCGGAGGGGGTGGAGGGCCGGGTGCCCTATCGGGGTTCGCTGAGTGAATTTGTGTTTCAGATTGTGGGGGGGCTGAAGGCGGGGATGGGGTATTGCGGGACTCAAACGATTGAGGAATTGCGTCGGCACGGGCGATTTTGCCGGATTTCGGGAGCTTCGCTGGCCGAGAGCCACCCGCACGACATCGCGATCACGAAGGAAAGCCCGAATTACACGGTGGAATACGCCGAAGCGGAGGAGTAGTGGGCCTTTACGGGGGCGGCAGGGCGGCGGGAGCGGGACGGTTGAAGCGGCAGGGATATGGGGGAATAGCGGCGGCACGAGGCCACGAGCCGGGGCATAGGCTTCTTAGCGGTTGTCAGTCAATACTTTATTGCGATTAGGGGTTTCCAATCCTCGCTCGGATGGTTAAAATGCCCCACGTTCAATGTAAGTCCGTAATCCGCATGGGGCTTGGTAAGTGCCCGGGCCATGAAAGACCGATCTGAAACGCTAGAACGTGGGACGCTGATGGCGCTGATGGATGCCAGCGCTGCGATTATCAGTGAGTTGGAGCTATCGGAAGTCTTCCAGCGCATCGCGGAGCGCGCGGCGGCGGTGATCGATGCCGAGGGCGCGAGCGTGATTCTTTACGATCCGGATAACCATCAGCTTGTGTTCCACAGTGCGGTGGGGCCTCAGGCGGAGTTGCTGATCGGTCAGAAGTTCAGTGCGGATCTTGGCATTGCCGGTCAGACGATCAAAACACGGCGCGCGATTCGCGTGGATGACGTGACGAAGAATCGTCATTTCTTTGCCGGGATCGATGCGCTGACGCACATTCATACGAGCGGCTTGATCGCGGCGCCGCTGATCCATTCAGATCAAGTGCTGGGCGTAGTGGAAGTGATTAACCCGAAGGGGCGGGATAGGTTCACGGCAAGAGATGGAGAACTGATTCAGGTGTTTGCGAATCTCGCGGCGGCGGCGACGGCGAGCGCGCAGGCGTACGACCGGGTGGCGCGCGATAACCGCGGGCTTCGGGAATCGATGCCGTCGGCGGAGGTGATCGGTCAGTCGCAGGTGGTTCGGCACGTGACGGAACTATGCCGGAAGGTGGCGCTGTCGAATGCGACGGTGCTGATATACGGTGAAACAGGGACGGGTAAGGAATTGGCGTCGAATGCGATTCACAGTTTTTCTGCGCGACGTGACAAGCCGTTCATTGCGACCAACTGCGCGGCGCTCCCGGAGACGTTGCTGGAGAGCGAGTTGTTTGGGCATGAGAAGGGCGCGTTCACGGACGCGCGCGATCGGAAGCTGGGTCGATTTGAGTTGGCGGACGGGGGCACGATCTTTCTTGACGAGATCGGCGAGCTGAAGCCCGACACGCAGGTGAAACTGCTGCGTGTGTTGGAGGAGCGGGAATTTGTGCGGGTGGGCGGGACGCAGACGATCACGTGTGACGTACGTATCATCGCGGCGACGAATCGGGATTTGACGGTGGAGATGGATGCGGGTCGATTTCGGGCCGACCTGTATTACCGACTGAATATTTTCCCGATCACGGTGCCGCCGTTGCGTGAACGGCTTGAGGATCTGCCACTGCTGATCGATCATTTTGGGCGCCAGATAGCGCCGGCATTGGGGGTGGCGACACCGAAAGTGAGCGACGAGGCGATGTCGTGCCTGATGGGCTATCACTGGCCGGGCAATATACGGGAGCTGCGCAACGTGATTGAGCGGTGTACCCTGCTGTGCAGCGAAGGCCAGATTGAGGTCGGCGATCTTCCGCCAGAGGTGGTCGCGGCGAGCCCGCATCAGCAGTTCGATAACGGGGGCGGGGGTGGTGTGGCGCTGGGCGGATCGCGGCTGGCAGACCACGAGCGGGCGCTGATCCTCAAGGCGCTCAATGAGTGCAACTGGAATCAGTCGGCGGCAGCTCGGAAGCTGGGCATCAGCCGCGATCATCTGCGATATCGCGTGAAGAAGTACGACCTGACGCGCCCGGACCGATGAGGTCGGTTGGCGGCGTTCGCGTCGGCGATTGTGGTGATATCACCCAAGTTACCCACCCCCACACAGGGGAATTTGCCCCAGATGCGACGGCTCAATCGTCACAATCGACACAGCTTAGCGGCGGTAAGTTCATTATTGGCCTGTGAATGGCCAATAATGAGAGCTGGCATGGTATGTGCAGGTGTTATCGGAAGGATGGAAGAATATGAGCCATCCTACAACAATTGAGCGTTCCGAGCCCGGAAGTCCTTGGAGGGGACCGATGAGGGCGAGGAAGATGATGATGACCCTGAGGGCGGGAAAGATGCCGCCTCGAGGGGTTGGAAGATGATGCGCGAGGGCGCAGAAAGATGAGCCCCGTCGGGTGGAGGAAGGTGTCGTGACGAGGGTGTAGGAAGATGATGCCCGGCCCCGTAGGGCCAAAGTCCCACTGGTCTTTTGAGACGAGCGGGGCGGAGCGGATGAAGCGAATCCAACCGTGTACGTTGGGGCGGAAGCGGAGTGGAGGAGCAACATCAGGCCTAGGAGCGGGTTGAGAGCCGAGGAAGCGGAGTTTGCCACACCTGGTGGAAGGGTCGCTGGGCCCTGAAGCCGCGGAGGGGTGAAAAGGCAGACGGAAGCGGAATCGGAACCGAAACTTGGCGGGGAGCCAAAACAGGCAGACGGCGCGACGGCGTCGTCTGCCTTTTTTCATTGGGCTGTCATTGACGATGCGATGCGGCGCGGGTGGCGGAGTCATCATCCGGCGGCGTTACAATCATGGATCAAGGGCGGCCGGGCATTCCTCGGGCCGTGCTTTTGTTCGGCAATCCATCACGGGAGGCCGACTACATGGCTGGACACGGATCGGGAGTCACGGATTGCGCGACGTTTGGATACGGCTATACGGTCCAGGGAACGCGGATGAATGGCGGCAAGACGGTTGAGGCGTGGTTGGGGGAGTATTTGGAACATAATCCGGATTATCAAGAGTGTTTGGATCTGGTCACGGGGCTGTGATCGAACATGACGCACGTGGTGGGCACGAACCACATGAGAGGACACGCGATGATTATCCGAGCGGCGACGTTGATGGTGATGTTGGTGGCGGGCGCGGCGCAGGCGTGGGCGGCGGCGGAACCGGATCAGCAGTGGATTGTGGTGACGGGTTCGGCGTTTGAGGCGGCGCTGGAGCCGCTGTGCGATTATCGTCGGGCGGAAGGGATGCGGGTGCGGGTGGTGCTGACGACGGATGTGCTGACCGAAGAGCAGATTCGCGGGGGGGAAGCCAACGCGCTGGTGGAGCGCGTTCATCAACTGTGCAATGGATTTGAGGGGACGAATTATGTGCTGCTGGTGGGGGCGGCGGTGGTGAACGGTCCGGATGTGGATCTGCGCACGGTGGCGCCTGCGCCGCGCAGTGCGGTGGGTCGGATGGACGGGGCGCCGAGCGATAACGTATACGGCTGTGCGGAGGGTGGATTGGAGCCGACGGTGGCGGTTGGCCGATTCCCGGCGCGGACGGCGGCGGACGTTCGGCAGATGGTGGCCAAGACGCTGGCGTTTGAGCGGGACGATGCGCCGAGGTCATGGCGGAATCGATTGACGGTTCTGGTGGGGCATCCGGGGGGTGAGACGGCCTTTGAGAAACAGATGGCCGGCTCGTTCGCGCAGCAGGTGACGACGGCGCGACTGGGGCGCGTTGCCCCGGCGTGGACGGGTCGGGTGATCATCCATGCATCGGGATCGCCGTTCAATGTGTCCCGTGAGCGGTTGGACGCGACAGCGCTGGCGTATTTGCAGGAAGGTCAGATGTTCTGGTTTTACCTTGGGCATTCGGGGGCGAGCGGATGCACGTCGGACGGGGTGGGGATGCTGGGGCGTGAGGCATTGGCGTCGCTGAAGATCCGCCGGGGGCGGGGTGTGTTCATCACGTGCGGCTGTAACGGCGTGCAGTTGGAAGGGCCGGATGGCGAGGGATATGGCCTGGCGGCGATGCGCAACCCGGATGGACCGATCGCGGTGTTCGGTGCGCACGGCGAGAGCTATGCGGCGATGGGATTGCTTGTGCTTGAAGGGCTGTTCGATCGCGTGAACAAATTCGAAGGGGAGCAACGGGTGGGGGACCACTGGCTTGCGGCGAAGCGGGGGATTGCGCGGGGGGCGATGGACGCGATGACGTTCCAGATGTACGACCAGTTCGATGGCAGCGGGGGGACGGTGCCGCTGAAGGATCAGCGCTTGGAGCATCTGGAGATGTGGATGCTGTTGGGGGATCCGGCGGCGCGGTTGCCGGTTCAGCCGACGGTGATTCGGATGGACAGTGATGCGGCGGCGGCACCCGATGGTGTGATCACGGTGAGCGGGACGGTGCCGGCAGAATTCGCGGAGGCGGCGGTGCGACTGACATTGGAGCGGCCGCTTGGATCGGCGCCGATCGGATTGGCGCCGCTGCCGGCGGATCCGGCCAAAGTGGCTGAGGTGATGATGGCCAATCACCAGCGTGCGAATGACGTCGTGTTGGACACGTACGAGGTCCGGGCGAGCGATGGGCGTTTCGAGTTTGACATGCGCCTGCCGGCGGAGCTGCCGTGGCGCCAGTTGACGGTGCGTGCGTGGGCGTCGAAGGATTCAAAGTCAGCGATGGGCGTGTTGTCGTTGCCGGTGGGGAGGGTGAGTGGGGGGTCGCCCGCGTGGCCGGATCACGGGCAGGGCGGGCGGTGAATTTATGGTTGATCCCAGCGGCTGGGGTTCATGCCGTCGGCGTGGTCGGGCATGTTGTCGGGCTTGTTGCCGCCGTCGAAATCCCAGTGGCGCGTGTTGGGATCGGGCATGAGGGCGCGGACGTCTGGGGGGAGTTTGGCGAGTTCGGCTTCATCCCAGGGCTCGACGGGTTGGACGGGTCCTGCCCAGCCGGGTCGGTAGCCGATGGCGAGCATCTCGCGGGTATGATTGCCGACGTTGGGGTAGTTGCCGTGGAAGCAGCGGTGGTTGAGCAGGACGGCGCCGCCGGCCCGGACGGGGACCATGACCTGCTCGGGGTGCGACGTGTATCGGTTGTAGAGGTTGGCATCGGCGTGCATGCACAGGTGGGAGTGGGGGACGACGGCGAAGGGCGAGACATCGGGGGTGAGGTCATCGAGGTAGTAGAGGACGCGGACGAGGAAGAGACAGGATCCCTCGTAGCCGAAGATTGCGGAGCCGAAGGGCTGGCCGTCGGCGTGGAGGCTGATTCCGGGGTGTCCGGGCTCGCTACGAGCGTAGGTGTAACTCATCATGACGATTTCGGGGCCGAACAGTTGGTGGAGGAAACTGATGAGGGGTGGATGTGCGATGAGATTGGTGATTTCGCCACCGCGGAACTGGACCGGGCCGGCGCCGCGCTGGCGTTCGCTGTAGTCGGTGCCGACGGTATCGAGCTTGGCGGTCTCGGCTTTGAGTCGGGTGATGTGATCGGCGTCGAGCAGGTTAGGCAGGACGAGGTAACCTTCGACTTCGAGATGTTTGATCTGCTGGCCGAGGGTGAGGGCGGACCAGTCGCGATCGTCGATGCGGTCGGTGGGGGCGGGGTCGGTCATGGCGGAAGACTCCTGGTTGTAGCGGGCACCGAAGCGATGTGGTTGATCGGCGCTGCGCTTTGATGATTCTACAGGTTGTGCGAGAATCGGGGCGCTGGGCGGCGGCGCGGATGGTTGTTGCAGGCGTACGGCGTGTCGATGATCGGGAATGCGCATGATTGGACGGACGCCGATGTTCGGAAGTTGCGGAGAGCTGGACGGACGGGGGTATGTGGTCGTCGAGCGGCTGTTTGATACAGCGGCAGTGGGGGCGTTGATCGGATGCGCGCAGCGATGTCTGGACACAACGGCGGCACGGCGGGGCGGGGTCCGTCACGTGATGGCGCAGGATCCTGAGTTGGCCCGTTTGGTGCATGACGATCCGATGCGATCGTTGGTGGCGGGGTTGCTGTCGGACCGTGCAGTGGCGATTGGGTGCACGGTTTTTGATAAGTCGTCGCGATCGAATTGGCTGGTGCCGTGGCATCAGGATCGCGCGATCGCGGTGAATCGGCGAGCGGACGTGGCGGGGTTCGGGCCGTGGTCGATCAAGGGGGGCGTCCATCATGTGGAACCGCCCGCGGACGTGTTGGATCGGATCCTGATCGTTCGGGTGCATCTCGATAGATGTGATGGGGAGAATGGGGCTTTGCGCGTGTTGCCGGGATCGCACCGCAGGGGGGTCGTGTCGCGCCGGCCGGCGGTGGATCCGGTTGACTGTCCGGTGGGGCGAGGCGGGGCGCTGGTGATGCGTCCGCTGTTGTGGCATGCGTCGCCCAAGGCGGATCAACCGTCGCATCGGCGTGTGGTTCATGTGGGCTTCGCGGGTTTTGAGTTACCTGATCCGCTGGATTGGTATGAACGGTATCCCCTGGATGTGTCGAATTGAAGTGGGTGGGCGGGCGGCGAACCGGACGGGATACTCGGCCGTAGACGCTGTTATGTCCGATGGGTTGAGCGAGCACTGTCCATGAAGCGTATCACGCGACGGCGGTTTATGAAGGCTGCGGCTGGGGTGGTGGTGGGAGGTGTGGGGATGGTGAGTTATGCGCGGTGGGTGGAGCCGCATTGGGTGCGGTGGTTTCATCGCGAGTTGCCGATTCGGAATCTGCCGGATGCATTGGTGGGGAAGACGCTGGTGCAGGCGAGCGATCTGCACGTAGGGCCTCGGGTGAGCGATGGGTATCTGATGGAGACGTTCGATCGTATAGGGGAGCTTGAGCCGGATGTGTTTGTGGTGACGGGAGATTTTGTGACGTTCCGAGGGCCGAATCGTTTTGAGAAGTTGGCGCGGGTGTTGGAGCATACGCCTCGGGGGCGGATCGCGACGCTGGGTGTGTTGGGGAATCATGATTATGGGCATCACTGGGAAGATGCGACGACGGCGGAGCGCGTGTCCGAGCGTGTGACGGGGGCGGGGTTCACGCTGTTGCGCAATGAGACGGTGGACGTGATGGGGTTGGCGGTGACGGGCATGGACGATTTGTGGGCGCGGCAGATTGATGTGGCGGGGGCGCTGGCGGGGATTGGTGAAGAGGCGCGACTGGTGCTGTGTCATCATCCGGAGGGCGTGGATGAGTCGGGGTGGCAGGGGTACGTGGGATGGGTGCTGTCGGGCCATACGCATGGGGGGCAGTGCAAGCCGCCGTTTCTTCCGCCGCCGTTGTTGCCGGTGCGTAATCGGAGGTATGTGGCGGGGGAGGTGGGATTGGCGGATGGACGTCGGGTTTATATCAATCGGGGGTTGGGTCATTTGCTCAAGGCGCGATTCAATGTGCGGCCGGAGGTGACGGTGTTCACGCTGGCGCGGGGGTGATTTGTGGTCGGCCATTGAGGGGCGTGGCGCGGCGATCGAGATATAACCGAATGTTGTGGATGAAGTCATGAAAAAGGCGGCGTACTTTGGGTGTATTGCAACGCACCCGGTTCTTTACGCAAAGGAGTACGCCAC
>NYZD01000073.1 GCA_002685935.1 Planctomycetaceae bacterium
ATCCACGCCTCACCCTCACCGCCGCCTCCGGTTTGCCGCATTTCATCGTCGTCAGCGGCATCGATGACGTCCCCGACGATCCGTTCGTCGCACCGCCGTTGCCCCCCGTCTTCCCCGCCGCTCCCGACACCGAGGGCGACTACCGCATTCGCATCGCGCTCGACGAACCCAACCCCGTCTTCACCCCCGTCACCGTCCCCAATATTGTCGATCCAACACTCGACGCCTTCGCCATCACGACCGGCGCCGTCAACTTCCCCACCTACGCCTACGACAGCGATGATCGCATCAATGGCCTGCTGTTTACCAACCCCGGAGTGATCCCCACCCTCGGAACCGTCGATGCCAGCCCGATCAGCCCCACGTTTGGCCAGTTCAGCCAGCTGCTCGGCCTCACCCAGAACGCCATGGGCACCCCCCTCAGCTCTGACGCCGTCGCCGTCACCGTCGATCCCGGCACCGGCGACGTCTTCATCGCCACCGCCGACGATCGACTCCTTCAGTTCGATGCCGTCGATGGCACATTTGTCCACGACTACGGCCCGGTCACCAACGACCAGGGCGACCGCTTGGATCTCAACACCCTCGTCGTCAACCCCGATCCGCCTATCAAGCCCGGCACCGTCGAATTCATCTCCATGGATCGTCGATTCGGTCAGATCATTGAGATCGTCATCGACCCGCCCGCGCCCTTCCCCGTCGACGCCACCGGTGACACCACCGAAATCGAAGTCGTCCGCGCTCGCACCGAGCCCGGCACCGTCGAAACCCAGGTCCTCAACGATCTGGCCTTCGACCCCGCCACCGGCACCTGGCACGCCATTCGGGAAGGCGCCCCCGATCAATTGGTCATCTTCCGTGATCCCGATGCCAACAGTGAGATTGATGAAAACGACCCCGCCTTCATCCACTTCGATTCAATCACCACCGCCAACTTCACCGGCGCGTTCGCCGGACGCATCGAAACTGGCGGCAACACCATCCGAACCGTCCGCGTTCAGGCCGATCCCCTCTCGCCCGGCGATATGTTCACCGGACAACTCATCAGCAACACCGGCATCACCTCATTCACTCAGTCCGGGATCGACTTCGACGGCACGCTTCGCGCTCGCACCGGCATCCGATCCGTCACCCTCAACGGCGCAGACGTCGGCACCGAAGGCGTCTTCGCCGCCGGTCGCAGCGTCACCACCTTCCGCGGCAGTGGGGCGTTCGCCGGGCTGTTCGACGCCCACGGCGTCCAGTCATTCTCCAACGCCGGCCTCGTCACCGCCGATGCGATCCTCAACGTCGACAACCAGGCCCGCACCCTCATCTTCGGCGCCGGATTCGAAGGCCAGGCGACCATTGGTGCGACCACCAGTCTGAGAATGGCCGGATCCCTCGACAACGGCGGCTCACTCCAATTCGATAGAAACGCCACTACCGTCACCCTCTCCGGCGGCGTCGGCCCCGACGGCTCTCTCC
Organism: Planctomycetaceae bacterium; assembly: GCA_002685935.1. Lineage (GTDB taxonomy): Bacteria > Planctomycetota > Phycisphaerae > Phycisphaerales > Zrk34. Next base: position 1,468 of record NYZD01000073.1, read on the forward strand.
ATGTGCTCGGCAGCGGAAGATCCCTCAGCGTCGGCACCGGCCACGAGGGATCCATCGCCTATCGTGGCGACCTCACCACCGCCAATATCAGCAGTCTCACCCGTTCACTGCTCAGCGTCGGCGGCTCGACCCGATCCGTCAGCGTCGCCGGCATCACCATCGATTCCCTGCTCAGCTTCGGTACTTGGATCGGACCCGACGGCATCTACAACACCGCCGATGACGTCATCTTCGGCGGGTCCGCCGGAACCCTCTCTTTCCGTGACGACTACCAGGATTCCGCCGTCGTCGCTGGCGTGCTGCCCCGCATGGATGTCGCCACCCTCGCCAATACCCCGAACCTGCCCGCCGATATGCGCGCCTTCACCGGCAACGCCGGCGCCTTGAACATCCTCGATGTCGACGCCGCAGACGCCGGCGGCATCCGCTCCAGCCACATCGGCCGCGTCACCATGTCCCGCAATGTCCTGAATTCCGAGTCCGTCTTCGGGGGGACCGCCGGGCGACAGGCCATCGTGGCCGCCGCCGATGGACACATCAACCTGTTCGGCAACGAAATCGATCGCGTCCATACCCGCGAATATGTCGACCGCTTCGGCGCCCCCCAGGTCATCGGCGGGGTCAGCGCCTCAACCAACACCGTCCAGGTCTTGCTCAACGAGGAAATCAACACCAGTTCCTTGACCGTCTCCCAGGATGGCAACGGCGACGGCGACCTCGATGACCTCGTTGACTTCCAGGGCAGCGTCACCGTCACCGCCAACGATACCGGCCTGATCCTCAACGATATCGCCCTGCTCTATTCCAGGGATATCGATACCACTGGCTTCCCCGTCCCATTCCACCAGGGCGTCCTGACCATCGTCGATACCTCAGGCAGCGCCTTTGGCGGCAGCGTCGTGAACGTCACCCTTTCCGGCGCGTTCGGCGGCGATGCCGTGACCGACCGCACCGGAACCCGCTCCGCCCTGCGAGACTTCGACCAGGACGGAATCCAGGAGTTCCAGGAAGATCCCTTCGGATCTACCCTCGATGGCAATGCCGATGGCCTTGAAGACGGCGATCGGTCCCTCGCGTTCCTGCTCGACGATGCCCCCGATTTCTTCGAAGACGCCCTCGCCACCACGCAGGTCATCCTGCCCGATGACCAACTCGTCTCCCTCGTTACCACCTTTGATGCCGGCACCTTCTTCAACCCCGATATCGACATCTTCCGAATCGATAATGACACGCCCGGCCAGTTCTTCGGGATGCAATACATTGGCAGCAGCGATGCACAGATCGCCGTCTTCCGCCTCGATGATCAGGGCACGACCACCAGCGCCGACAACGATCTGCTCGATGACACCTTCGAGATCGTCTCCAGCCACGAAGCCACCGCTTACTCCTCCGCGTTCGAGCAAAACGCCGCATTCCAGGCCGTTGAGCTGACCGAAGTCGGCACCTACTTCGCCCTCGTCGCCGCCGAATCCTCGTTCTTCTCTGACCTGTCCCCCACCGGCGGCTACACCATCAACCTCGCCCTCGCCACCACCGATCAGGCCCTCGTCGACGCCTTCGGCTCCTTCTGGGTCGATAAGGATGACGAAGTCATCGGGTACGCCAGCGACTTCGTCAGTCAACATCACGACGCCGGAGACCTGCTCGTCGATCTCGACACCTACGTCGGCCTTGCCGCCACCCCCGCCGACGATCTGTTCGCCGTCGTCGATGACACGGGCGGCAGCGGCGCTTTCCAACTCCACCAGATCAACGTCGATACGAACCTTAGCGTCACCGCCTTCCCCGATCTCATCGGTGATATCGAGATCGGGGGTGCCTACATCACCGACATCAGCGATCTTGCCGTCGATCCCTTCACCGGCGACCTCTACGTCGCCGGCATCGATCCCGCCGCGCCCGCCGAACAGCGACTGTTCACCGTCGATCCCACTAGCGGCGCCGCTACCGTCGTTGGCCGGCTCTGGGATGTCGCCGGCGCCGCCGTGCTCGGTGATCCCCTCGACGGCCTCGCCTTCCGCGCCGACGGCATGCTCTACGGCATCCGCGATATCGGCGCCGCCGAGAACGTCGTCCAAATCGATCTGACCCCCACTGACCTCGATGCCTCACCCGGCGCGCCCGAAGAGCTCGCCGTCACCGACCTCGGCGCCGTCCAGATCATCGATCCGTTCACCGGCGCCCCCGAAGACAGCGATACCAACGCCGCCGCCTTCGACCTCAACAATCAACTGGTCATCCTCGATAGTTCCCAGGGATTCGGCCAGGCGCGGCGCGCCGTCGTCGACCTCGTCACCCCCGGCGCTTCCACCGTCCTCACCCCTGCCGGCAGCGAGACCGACACCACCACCACCCTCGTCTACCGCTTCGGCACCGATCAATCAATCACCATCGATACCCACGGCGCAGGCACCAACGACCAACTGCTCGTCAGCCGCAACCTCCTCGGCGCCAACGTGCCCAAACAACTGGTCTACCTGAACTTTGATGGCGGGACCTCAACCAAGATCGATTTCCTCGGCCCCACCGTGCTCCAGCCGCTCGACGCCGGCGTCCTCGACCCCGGCCTGGCTCCCTTCACCGATACCCTCATCAACGGCTCCGCCAATGTCACCGGCATCGTCCAAAACATCGTTGATATCTTCGTCAACATCCCCGCGTCGACCATCAACCCCGAAACCGGCGCCGTTGTCACCGCCAATCCCCTCAACAGCCGCGAGATTGGCGCCGCGGAGTTGACCGCCCTCGCCGGAGATATCAACCGCCTTGATGATGGCCTCGCCTTCACCACCGTCGACCCCGTCACCTTCGGGCTCGATCCCGACATCGACTTCACCACCATGTTCGTCGGCGACTCCGATTCGCCCCACTCCTCGTCACTCGACGGTATCGCCTCCACCGTCGACCACATGAATTCCAGCGACGGCGACGAAGCCGTCATATTCCTCGAAACTTTCTCACGACTCACCCTCGCCGTCGACATCGATACCCGACTCAACGAATACAGCCGGGCCCTCGCCAACGTCATCGCCCACGAATTCGGCCATACCCTAGGCCTCAACCACACCGGCTCGTTGTCCTTCTCGTTCACCGATCCCGACACCGGTGAAGTCTTCGAGTTCGGCGACTTCAACGATCTCTATCCCAATACCGACCATCCGTTCCCAGACGATCCCGACAACGACCCCGCCACCCCCGACGACTCCAACACCGGCACCAGTCTTATTGGCTCCGCGCGGCCCGACGAGGAAATCGAGTCGCTCTGGGAGCTGGGAACCGCCAACCTCACCGCGGGCGAGTTCCCCGTCGGTGACAACGACCAGGTCGATCAGCTCCTGCGATTCCTCACCTGATCCACCTCACAACGCAAGACGCCGTCCGTCGGCATCATCCACCGCGCCTCCGATCACCACCCGGAGGCGCTTTTTTTGCGCGCGCAACAACACCCCGTCAGTCCAAACCTGATGTATCGGTGATCCGTCGCCCCCGCCCCTACCGGCGAACCGCCCCGTTCGCGCTCACCCCGTGAATCGCCTCCCGGTACACCCGCACGCACTTCTCCGCCGCCCCCTCCCACGTCAGCTTCCGCACTTCCATGTCCGCATGCTCCCGCAACGTCTGCGACAGCGGCGGATGACGCAACATCGCCACGATCTTGTTCGCGATCTCGTCGGTGTCCCAGAAATCAACCTTCAACGCGTGCTGCAATACTTCCGCCACACCCGAATTCTTGGAGATGATCACCGGCACGTCGTGCCGAATCGCCTCCAGCGGCGCGATCCCGAACGGCTCCGACACCGACGGCATCACGTAAACATCCGCCATCCGGAACACCCGCTCCACGTCATTGCCCCGCAAAAACCCCGTAAACGTGAACTTGTGTCCGATCCCCAACTCCGCCGCCTGTACCACCACGTCCTGCCACATGTCCCCGTTGCCCGCCATCACGAACTTCACGTTCTCACACTTCTCCAACACCTTCTTCGCCGCCGCCACGAAAAACTCCGGCCCCTTCTGCATCGTGATGCGACCCAGGAACAGCACAATCTTGTCCGTCCGCCGAATCGCCCCGTTCGGCTCAACCGGACCGTTGCTCTCGATCCCGTTATAGCAAACCGCCAGACGTTCCTCCGGCACCGCGTATCGCCGCGCCGCGATGTTCCGCGTCAGGTACGACACGCACATCACCTTCATCGCACCGTGCATCCCCCGGCGCTCGATGTCATAGATCGTCTGGTTCACGTTCTCGCCCGCTCGATCGAATTCCGTCGAGTGCACGTGAACCACCAGCGGCTTGCCCGACATCGCCGCCACCGCCAGACCCGCCGGATACGTCATCCAGTCGTGCGCGTGTATCACATCGAACGCCGCGCCACGCACCAGTTGCGTACACATCGATGCGTAACGCTGCACTTCCGACAGAATATCGTTGGAGTAATCCGCGTCCTTCGCCCCCGGCGATTCCGACCCCCCGTCGTCAATCGGCTCGCCCGTTTCCGACAGCTTCAAACCCCCCGGCACTTCCGTCACATGACGCTCCGTCCAGCCGTTCCGCTTCAGTCCGTCCGGCTTCGGGCGGTTGTACGGGCTCGTGATCCGCGACGGAATCGCCTTGAACTCAACGTGTGAAAACTCATCAATCTCATACGTGCTCGCCAACTGCTCCGCCGAACCCATCGGCGCCGTTCCCGGCGCAGCCTGAGGACTGATCAGCCGCACGTGTTCGGTGTATTCCGCGTCCACCGCCTTCGGCAACACGAACAACACTTCCGTGCCCATGCGACTCATCGCCCGGGTCAGCCCGAAGCAGGCTGTGCCCAGACCACCACTGATGAATGGTGGAAACTCCCAGCCCAACATCAATACGCGCATGGCCGTCTCTCTTACCCGTGGCGCCCTGATTCCTCTGCCGGTCGCGACCTGATCACCGCTGTTTCCGTCGCCGACGGGCGTGTCTCTCACGTGCCGTATCGTCTGTGGCGAGACTGATACAGCGGATTGCCCTACGTAATACGTCCATTATCGACCGCTGACACCTGCCGGTTCATTCAAACTCCGGCAATCAACCTGATTACTCGTCCTCCGGGCCGCTCATCTGACCCAGGTGCCCCAGCGCCGCCTCACAGGCCAGCAACAAACGGCACATCCGATCCGCCGCCCCAGCGTCTTCGACCGCCGCCGTCGGCACCGCACTGCGGAATACATACCGCATCTGATCGTTCCGAAAATGCTCGACCGGCGGGCGGTAATCCTCGCCCAGCTCAGCCAACTCATCCTCGATCAGCTCATCCAGATCGTCCCCGCAGTGCATCAGGTCCGCCTCGATCGACTCACTCAGCCACCGATCCGGACTGCTAAACCCCACGTAGGCCCGCGCCGACGTCGCATCCCACCTCAATTCATACCCGCCGTCCACGTCAGAAGCAGTGGGGGTGCACAACAACACATCATCCTTCAGCTCGATTGCCGCAAAAACCCCCGCCGCTCCCACGAGCTCCGCGACATCCGGCAACAGGGATCCGAACGATTGATGGTCCATGGTCGGCTGACCGATGCGGCTAATCCCACTGCCGCATTGATGATATCCCACTCACCCCCACGATACAAGTTTTGCCGGTATTCACGTCCGATTACAATGCCCCTCACATGCCCTCGCCCGCCTCACAAGATCAACCTACGACATGGACCACCCGGCAACTGCTCGACTGGACCGCCCAATACCTCGAACATAAACACGTTGACGTCCCAAGACTCGCCGCAGAACTCCTGCTCGGCCATGTCCTCGAAACCCCCCGCATCAAGCTTTATATGGACATGGATCGACCCGCCAGCCCCCTCGAACGCGCCGCATTCCGAGATCTCGTCGAAAAAGCCGTCGATCATCACCCCGTCCAATACCTCCTTGGCCAGGCCTTCTTCTTCTCCCTGGAATTCGAAGTCAACCCCGATGTCCTCATCCCCCGGCCCAGCACCGAAACCCTCGTCCAGCACGTGATCGAACACGCCCGCCGCACCCCAGGCTTCCGCAACCCCCTCATCGTCGACCTCGGCACCGGCAGCGGTGCCATTGCCATCGCCCTCGCCGCCAATCTCACCGACGCCCGCCTCATCGCCACCGATATCTCGGAACCCGCCCTCGACGTCGCTCGACGCAACGCCCAACGCCACGGCGTCGCCGACCGCATCGATTTCCGCCTCGGCCCCCTTTTTGAACCCCTAGCGGGCGTCCGCGCCCACGGCCTCGTCTCCAATCCCCCCTACATCTCCGACGCCGAATGGCAACAGGTCCTGCCCAATGTCCGCGATTATGAACCCGCCCACGCCCTGCGCGCCGGACCCACCGGCACCGATGTCCTTAGCCCCCTCATCGCACACGCCACCGAATATCTCAATGACCCCGGCCAACTTGTCGTCGAAATCGCCGCCTCGCAGCAACAGATCGCCATCGATCTGGTCAACCAGGCAACCGGCCTGACCGCACCCCGCGTCCTGCCCGATCACGAGCGCCTCCCCCGCATGCTCCTCGCCGACCGCGCCTGACCGCCACCTCAGTTCGCCGAATCCAGGTCCAACTTCCGGTCCGACGCCCTGTCGCGACGCTTCGACGATGATGCATCCGACTTATCTTCTTCCACACGTCGACGCTGCCCGCCGCTCTTCCCGCTCCGATCACCCGCCGCGGCTTCGGGCCGCCTATCACCGTCGATCGACCCGCCGCCGATAATCCGCTGCGTCATCTTGTCGATCGTCGCTTCCCGTGCGCGCTGTTTCTCCGCCAGCGTCTTCTTCGCCGCCGCCAACCGCTTCTCCAGGCGCTCCAGGTTCAGTATGTGGACCTTCACCTGCGCATCAAACAGTTGCCGCGCCACACCCTCCGCCTGGCGCTTGAGCTTCACCAACTGTTCCCGCGACGGCGGCGTCCGCCCCGCTCGCGCCGCGCGAATCTTCATCGCCATCAGGTGCGCTTCACGTGTCGACCGCCACGCGCCCAGCCGCAACTTGTACATCGGCGGGTCCGATTGCTTCAGCGGCAAAATGTCACGCAAACTCTCATGCGTCCGCCGCAACGTCTGCCCGAATCGCTTCGGGTCATCCTTGCGCATGGCCTCAAGATGCTTCGCCCAACGCGGATTCGCCTCACGCACAACCTTCAGCGTCTGATCGATCTGGCTTTCCCTCAGCGGCCCGCCGGGCGCCGCGCCACGATCCGCACCGCCCGCCGCGCGATCGCCGGACCCCACGCCGCCCTCAGCCTTGTCGCCGTCCCGCGCCGCATTGCGCTGCGCCCGCGCCTTCGCCCGGTCCGCCGCCCGCTTTTCACGCCGTTTCCTCCCCCGTTCTTTGTAATCCGAGTCCCCCGACCCCGCATCCGCCTCATCCCCGTCCGCCTCGCTGGTCGTGCCGCGCTCTGAGCCGCTGTCGCTCACCGCGTCGCCAGATCGCTCCGCCCACGCGCTCCCCCCCAGCCAAAGCGCCACGCAAAGCGTCGCCAGGCCAAACATCCATCCCAAATTGGATTGCGGTTGCTCATTCATGCAAGCCACCTGCTTCCGATCGTTCCACCCGCCCGGCCCACCGTGCGGTCAAAAAGTGTCGAAGTCCGTCAGCCACAGTTCATCGTCCGGTTCGTTCGCCCATTCCGCATCAAGCCCCGCCGACAGATGCTCGATCTCATCGCTCAGTGTCGCGATCTCATCACTCAGTTCATCCATCTCTATCACCAACACCGCCTCCGTCCCGCTCGGCACGTCGAACCCGCCGTCCATCACCACGCCATCCTCAACCGCCGGCCGATCCAGCACCACGCTCAACCCCGCCGCCAACAGCAGCGCCGCCGCCGCAACCGCCAGCCCCCACCACGCGACCGGCCCAATTCGCGCCAGCACCGGCCCCCGCGCCGACCGAGCCTCAAACGCTTCCGCCGTCCCCGCCTCAATCCGCTCTGCCAACCCAACCGGCGCCTCCACCGGCATCGTCGCACGCAGTTCCGCGTCCAGCCCCGCCAGTTCCTCGTCCTGCTCAATCGGATTGTTCGTCTGATCGTTCATGATCGCCTCACACATCGTTTCCACATTCACCAATGACCTACGCCGCCTGCTCCGCCGTATCCAAAATGGCCTTCAACTTCTTCAGCGCCCGGTGCCCGCGCGCCAGCACCGTGCCCAACGGCTGGCCCAGCATCTCGGCGATCTGCTGATAGCTCAGTTCCGCAGTGTACCGCAGACTCAGCAATTCCCGGTCCGCCTCCGGCAGCGTCGCCACCGCCCGCCGCAACTGCTCCGCACGCTCCGCCGCTTCCAGCCGATCGCTCGGACCATCCTCCCGGCCCGTCGCCCCCAACGCCTCCGGCGGCGTCGCGCCGAAGTCCGTCGGCGCCGCCTGACGCTTCCGACGTCGCATCTCGTCGCGCAGCAAATTCAGAGCAATCCGGCATAACCATGCCTCCAGCTTGCCCTGCTCCTGGTATCCATCCAGCTTGTCCAACACGCGCACAAATGTCGCCTGGCAGATCTCTTCGGCCAACTCACGATCACCACATTGACGGTAGATCAGCCCGTACACCCGGCCGCTGTGCCGATCAATCAGCTTCCGCCAGGCGTCAGCGTCGCCCGTGGCCGCAGCCCGGAGCACCCAGTCGCCTTGCGTGTCCACCGCCATCACTTGATCAACGTCTCCAAATGCCCCGATATTGCCTGCCCGCTACTCAAATCCACCTATTAACGTCCAATATCGCGCCCGCAACCCCCGCCCGATCCACTCTAACACCCGTCTGAAACGGGAATTGTTGGACGCACCCGCCCCAGCCGATTATAATCATGGATTCTGATGCGTGACCTACCTCGCAATCCGCGTCTGACCGCCTTCACCCCCGCCGGGTTGGTGTGGGTCGTTGTACGTCCGCGGGTCGCTGTAATCTGAGCGGGCGACCCGCACCCTTCCGACGCATCGCTTCCCAAAACCCCCATGATCCTGCTATCGACCCGTCGCCCGACCACCAATCACTCGGGCGTCGCCATAAGGTGAATCCGACCATGACCCAGTCATCGATTAAAACCGACCTCCCCGCCGCCGTCCCCGCCCAGTCCGACAAGTACATCGGCATGCGCGGCGCCGATATCTTCCACGAACTCATGCGCGAACATGACGTCCAGGTCATCTTCGGCTACCCCGGCGGCGCCATCCTCCCCGTCTTCGACGCCATCCACGAATCCGACCAATTCAAGTTCATCCTCTCCCGCCACGAACAAGGCGCCGGTCACATGGCTGAAGGCTACGCCCGCGCCTCCGGCAAGCCCGGCATCGCCCTCGTCACCTCAGGCCCCGGCGCCACCAACACCGTCACCCCCCTCCAGGATGCCAACATGGACGGCACCCCCCTGATCGTCTTCGCCGGTCAGGTCGCCACCGCCGCCATCGGGTCCGACGCCTTCCAGGAAGCCGACGTCACCGGCATCACCCGCGCCTGCACCAAGTGGAACGTCCTGATCAAAGACGTCCGTGACATTCCCCGCCGCATCAACGAAGCATTCCACATCGCCACCACCGGCCGCCCCGGTCCCGTCGTCGTCGACCTGCCTAAGGATGTCACCGCCGCCATCCTCAACGACGCCGTTGACACCGCCCCCAACCTGCCCGGCTACAACATCCGTCAACTCGGCACCTCCACCCAGATCGAAACCGCCGCCGAGATGATCAACGCCGCCCAGCGTCCAATCTTCTACGTCGGCCAGGGCACCATCCAGTCCGGCGCCGCCGGCGTCCTCCGCCGCATCGCCGAGCAAGGCAACATCCCCGTCACCACCACCCTCCAGGGCCTCGGCGCCTTCGACGAACACGCCCCCCTCTCCCTGCACATGCTCGGCATGCACGGGTCGGCCTACGCCAACTATGCCATGCAGGCCGCCGACCTCATCGTCTCCGTCGGCGCCCGCTTTGACGATCGTGTCACCGGCCGTACCGCCGACTTCGCACCCGAAGCCCGCAAAGCCGCCCGCGAAGGCCGCGGTGGCATCATCCATTTCGACATCGCACCCGAAAACATCGGCAAGTCCGTCCCCGTCACCCTCGGCGTCGAAGGCGATGCCCGCAAGAACCTCGACGCCATCGAACCGTTCATCGAATCACGCGACCGCACCGATTGGCTCGAACAGATCAACGCTTGGAAAACCCGCTACCCTTTCCGCTACGCACACGATGACCGCCCCGGCCACCTCAAACCACAGGCCGCCATCGAAGAAATGTGGCGGCAAACCGACGGCAACGCCATCCTCACCACCGGCGTCGGTCAACACCAGATGTGGGCCGCCCAGTTCTACAAGTCCCGCGAGCCCCGACAGTTCATCACC
>NYZD01000074.1 GCA_002685935.1 Planctomycetaceae bacterium
GATCTGCCAATACTCCAACTCGATCGGCGTGGAGCGACCGAAGATGGTGACCACGACCTGCACCTTTCCCTGCTCGGGCAGGAGCACGTCGACGGTGCCGTCCATATTCTCGAATGCGCCTTCGCGGATCTTGACGTTGTCGCCCGGGCGAAACTCCATCTTGATTTCCGGCTGTTCCTCGGGCTTCTTGGAGGCGAGGATCATCTTCTCGATTTCGGGTATGGACATCGGTGTGGGCCGGCCGGCGGTGCCGATGAAGTCACCCACGCCGGTGGTTTCCTTAATCAGGAAGAACACGTCCTGCGGGATGCGACCATCATCCTCGAGTTGCATTTCGACAAAAACATAGCCCGGGTACAGCTTGCTTTCCCGGATCTTCTGCTTGCCGGCCTTCATGGTTTTGATCTTCTCGGTCGGTACGAGAATGCGATTGACCAGATGGGTGAAGCCCTCGATCTTGATCTTGCGCATCAGCGTTTCGCGCACTGAGTCTTCTTTGTTGGTCGCCACGCGGAGGACAAACCAGTTCATGCCAGGCGTGACCATCGGTTCGTCGTCGACGATCGTGCCGCCGTCGCCGATATCGTCGACGGTCCCGTGCTCATCGTTCGACTCGTCGGAGGGAACGTCAGCGATTGACGCGTCAGCCGGCGCGCCGGCGCTGGGCACATCGACCGGATCAACCGTCTCGATCGGTGCGGCGACTTCTTCGCCGGCATCAGCCGCGGCGGATGGCTCGTTGAGGTCAATCATGGGCGACGGCTCCACGGGGGCGGGCGGCGGTTGCGTCTGGTCGTCGGGCGTGGGTTCTTGCAGATCAGCCATGGATTCTCTGAGCGGTTCGGTGTTCAGCGTTACATCTGGCGCCGGCATTGGTTAGCGGGTTACTGACGTTCGGCGTCGCCTTCCTTAACGCCGAACACGACTGACACAACGATCAAACCCAGCAACGCCGGGACCAGGGAGATCAACAGAAAGCCAAAGACAGATCCGGCGATGAATCCCGGATCATTCCAGTCCGAAGCATCAATCGTGGTGGCGTATGCGATCGAAGCGGCAAAGTGGACGGCCACAAATCCGAAGAACAGTTTGACCGCCCGCCTGGGTGAACCAAGCGGCAACATCGGCACGACGATCCCGCCAATAAATGATGCGGCGAGCAGCACGATAAACGGCAGGCCGTCTATGCCATGCGCTCTGGCCCACACCTGCGACGTGGGATCACCCACGATGACATTGATCCACTTGGCAATATCGCTGACCACCACATCGGCAAAGAACAGGATGATGGCGAGAATAAACAGCCAGCAGATGACGACCCACGTCGAGCCAATCACTTCGCGGCGATTGGGCCAGTTCACTTTCTTCATTTCGCCTTCGGTAGCGATCATGAAATCGCAAGTCGAAGGCTTGGCGCCGAGGAAGCGATACAGCAGCCATCCACCCAGAGCGATCAAAACCAAGGCGACGCCGGCCTGGATATAGAGACGGTTATCGCCCTGAAGGGCGTCCATTTTGTCGCGACAGATCCACTCCACGCCGGCCAGCATCAAAGCGCCGAAGGCGACGCCGGTCACCAGGCGTGTCCAGTAGCCCTGCCCAGGTTTGTAGACTTTCAAAGCCATTTGCGTTCCGGTTTCTGTAGGTCGCCGCAGCCCTGTCACGGCGAGTCTCGGCGCGTCATTCAAAGGTCTGCCGAACATTCCGGCGCCTTGACGTTGCCGACATGATCAAGCACGCCAGGGAGGAATCGAACCCCCAACCTGCGGTTTTGGAGACCGCCGCTCTGCCAATTGAGCTACTGGCGTCCATTCATTTCGGATTCCAGAATGCCGAATGCGGAGCCGATTCGCGTCACGCTGACCCCACACGCCAATTGAACCGCAATCCGAAATCAGAAATCCGCCATGGGTTACGTTACTTCCTTTTGACCTTATGGAGCGTATGCTTGCGCAGGCGGGGGCTGTACTTCTTGAGCCCATCTTTCATTTTTTCAGGCATGCCGCCGCGCACATTGATCGGCGTGCGGTAATTCAGATCACCACACTCGCTGCATTGCAGCCAAACCCACTCCACTGCTTCGGCTTTCTTGGCCATGACAAGGTCCTTTGGTTCAACACATCAGCGGATCGACCCGCCGTATGACCGTTACTCCACGATCTTCGTCACGACGCCTGCGCCGACGGTACGGCCGCCTTCACGGACGGCGAAACGCACACCTTCTTCCATGGCGATGGGTTTCTCGCCCAGGTCGACTTCCACGGTGATGTTATCACCGGGCATGCACATCTCAGCGCCGCCGAGCAGGTTGATTGATCCTGTCACATCCGTCGTGCGGAAGTAGAACTGCGGCTTGTACCCGGTGAAGAACGGGCTGTGTCGTCCGCCTTCTTCTTTGGTCAGCACGTAGACTTCGCCCTCAAACTTCATGTGGGGCGTGATGCTGCCGGGCTTGGCCAGCACCTGGCCGCGTTCCACATCGTCCTTCTCAATACCGCGTAAGAGGATCCCGACGTTGTCGCCGGCCTGACCTTCGTCCATGGTTTTGTTGAACATTTCGACGCCGGTCACCGTGGTGTTCTGCGTGTCGCGCAGCCCGACGATTTCCACCTTGTCGCCGACTTTGACAATGCCGCGCTCGATACGACCGGTGGGCACAGTCCCGCGGCCCTTGATCGAGAAGACGTCCTCGATACTCATCAGGAACGGCTGATCGACTTCGCGGGTCGGCTCGGGTACGAACGCGTCGATTGCTTCCATCAACTCAGCGATGCAAGCGTTGGCCGCTTCATCCCCGGGGTTCTGCAGTGCGGACAACGCAGCGCCCTTGATGATCGGCGTGTCGTCGCCGGGGAATTCGTACTTGCTGAGCAGTTCGCGGACCTCCAGCTCGACCAGTTCGAGCAGTTCCTCGTCATCGACCAAGTCGACCTTGTTGAGGAACACGACGACGGCCGGCACGTTCACCTGACGGGCGAGCAGGACGTGCTCCCGGGTCTGCGGCATCGGGCCGTCGGCCGCGGACACCACGAGGATCGCGCCGTCCATCTGGGCGGCGCCGGTGATCATGTTCTTGACGTAGTCGGCGTGCCCGGGGCAGTCGACGTGGGCGTAGTGCCGATTCTCCGACTCGTACTCCACGTGACTGGTGGAGATGGTCAGAATCTTGGTCGGGTCACGGCGGCCATCGGACTCCGAGGCCTTTGCCACTTCATCGTAGCTGAGCGGCGCCGCCATGCCTTTGGCCGACTGCACGGCGGTGATCGCCGCAGTCAGCGTCGTCTTGCCGTGATCCACGTGACCGATCGTACCGACGTTCACGTGGGGCTTGGTGCGTTCGAATACTTCCTTGGCCATCTGAGAGATCCTCCGTCACCGGGGTAGAGTTTCGCCGGGCATGACCCGCATTGGGTCTGTGTATCCTGGTCCGACGACTCGATACGCTTGCCTGATTCAGCCGCGACCGCCCAACGCGAGCGGCCGCCGAATTTGTCATTCCGATCATTGGGCCGATTCGACCTCGCTACGACCGGGTTCAACAGCCACCGACGGGACTTGAACCCGTGACCTCTCCCTTACCAAGGGAGTGCTCTACCACTGAGCTACGGTGGCCTAAGCACCTCGGCCCGAGCGCGACCGGACCAAAGTTTCGTAATTTACACCATCTCATCGTGCCAAACAACAAGGCGTGCAATCGGTTGACGACACCGAACCACACGCCCATCCCGACATCACGATGAGGAACATGAGTTTATGCCCCTTCCCGTGTGCTGTCAAACCCCTCTGCCTGCTCCGCCGCGTCCTGCCTGCTCCGCCGCGTCGTCCGGAAATCGCACGTTGATTCCCCTATCGGCCAGAATTACCGCATAATGCAGTCATGGATCCGCCCTTGAACCTGACCGCCCGCACGCGTGTTCTATCGCTGTCACAGCGTCAAAGCCACATCGATATTCAAGCCACGGCGGTGGTCCCGGCATCTCCGCCGCCGGCTGTGGCCGAGCCGCTGTCGGGACAGATTCGGGCGTTGGCCAGCCGGATTGTCGCGGCCCGGGCGCGCGACGCGGCGGTCATGCTCTTTTATGGGGCCCATGTGGTCAAGAACGGGTGCGTGCGGCTCCTTGCGGAGCTGATCCGCGACGGCTGGGTGACGCACCTGGCCACTCAGGGGGCCGGCATCGTCCATGACTGGGAGTTCGCCTATGCGGGAGTATCCAGCGAATCGGTGCGGGAGAACGCGCCGATCGGGCGGTTCGGCACTTGGGACGAGGTGGGCCGTGCGATCAATCTCGCTGCCCTCGACGGGGCTGCCCGGGGCATGGGACTGGGCGAATCAGTCGGTGGGTTCATCGCCAAAGACGGCATCGAGCCGCCGAACGACCGCGATCTGAAGCACTTGATCGAAACCGAGCCTGATCATCTGCTGACGGCCGCGCGTGCTGATCTGTTGCACGCGGCGATCAAAGACACTGATTGCAGTTTGCATCACAGATTCCCAGAGTTTTCGATTGCGCACACTGCGGTCGAACATTGCGTGCCATTGACCGCTCACCCGGGCATCGGCTACGACATATTCGCGTGTCACCCGCGATTCCATCCGGCGGCCATCGGCCGGACGGCAGGTCATGATTTCCAGCGTTTTGTTGCCGCCATGGGGCAACTTGGGGGCGGGGTGTACATGTCGGTCGGATCGGCGATCGCCAGTCCCCAAGTGTTTGAAAAGGCCTTTAGCATCGCGAACAATCTGCGTGATCAGGAGGGCAAGCCGCCGCTCGGTGACCATCACGTGGCGATCGTCGACATTCAGGATAGCGGCGGTTGGGATTGGCAGACCGGGGAGCCGCCGGTCAATCATGCGGCTTACTATCTGCGGTTCTGCAAGACATTCCATCGCCTGGCGCCCGGGGCGGTTTCCTATCTGCAGGCTGATAACCGAGCAGTGTTGCACGGTCTGGTCCATGAACTGCGTGGCTCATGATCAGAGCATAATCCTGCCCAGCATCCGGAAAGGACCGAGTCTGCGACGGTTCGGCGGTGAGATCTGGGGCCGTTGTTGCCGCGCCGGAGCCGCTCCGGTATAAACGCCCGGCTGCGCGGCGGCCGGTTTTCGCAATTACTGACTGAAGGGACATTGATGGCCAGGAAGCTCGCCAAGGGACGTCACCTATTTACCAGCGAGTCGGTGTCCATGGGACACCCTGACAAGGTTTCGGACCAGATATCTGATGCGGTATTGGACAGCCTTCTGGAGGTCGATCCGATGGCACGTGTGGCGTGCGAAACGCTGTGTACCACGGGTCTGGTGATCATCGCCGGCGAGGTGACAGTGCATAATCCCAAGGCAGCCAAGGCATTACAGGATGTTGAGGACACGGCCCGGCAGGTCATTCGTGAAATCGGCTATACCGACCCGGCGGCAAAATTCGACGCTGAGAGCTGTGCGGTCATCCGCACGATCCACGGCCAGTCGGACGACATCGCGATGGGCGTGGACCGAGAGGGGGCAGGCGACCAGGGCATGATGTTCGGATTTGCCTGCCGTGAGACGCCTGAACTGATGCCCTTGCCGATCATGCTGTCTCACAAATTGATGGATCGGCACGTGGCGGTGCGGCGCACGAACCGGGCGATCAAGGGTCTGCGGCCGGACGCCAAGAGCCAGGTGACGGTCGAGTACGAGGGCCTCAAGCCAGTGCGCATCCATACCGTGGTGCTGTCCACACAGCATGATCCCCACTGGAACGGAAATGCGCGGCAGGCGCAACTGAAGAAGGCGGTGATCAAACACATCATCGAACCGACCATGCCCAAGAGGCTGTGGGACGGCAAGGCGGTCATTCATGTGAACCCGACGGGGCAGTTCGAGATCGGCGGGCCGCACGGTGATACGGGGCTAACCGGTCGTAAGATTATTGTGGACACGTACGGCGGACGGGGCAGGCACGGCGGCGGCGCGTTCAGCGGCAAGGACCCGACGAAGGTAGACCGCTCGGCGACGTACATGGCGCGCTACATTGCCAAGAACGTCGTGGCGGCGCGAATTGCTGATGTCTGCGAAGTGCAATTGAGTTACGCGATCGGCGTCGCGGAGCCGACTTCCATTCACGTAGACTGCTCAGGCACCGAACGCATCGCGACCCAGCAGATCAGCGAACTGATTCGGCAGCATTTTGCGTTGACGCCCAAGGGCATCATCAAGGCGCTCGGTTTACGTCAACCGATTTACCGTCACACGGCGTATCACGGACACTTCGGCAGGAGTCGATTCCGCTGGGAGAAGACCGATGTGGCCACGAGGCTGCGCAGGTCGGCGGGACTGTAGGATGCGGCGCTCGACTTCGCGCGCCGCCGGTTGATGGCTGTGACAAAAAAGGGATCGAGGCGTGCCGCGGTGCGGCACACGCGGGGGATCGGTAATCAGGGATGGAAATTAAACACGGCATCGCGGTTTCGCATGGTGTGGCGATCTGTCCGGCTCTGGTGCTGGACGCGGAGGACGTGCGCGTGCCCCGTCGGCCGGTCGCGGCGAAGGACTTGCCCCATCAGCGCGAGCGTCTGAGCGAAGCACTGGACACGGCGCTGGCGGAACTGACGGAGTTGCACGATCAGGTCGCGGCGGACCTGGGTCCGGAGCCGGCGAAGATTTTTGACTTCCACCAAGGCATGCTCCGCGATGAATCGCTGATTCAGCGGATGGTCAAGTTCATCGAGGAGGAGTCAGTCACTGCGGAGTTCGCGGTGGCCAGTGTGATGCGGGAGTTGGCTCGGACCTTTCTTCAGCAGCCCAGCACGATATTCAAGGAACGTGTCAGCGACGTGTACGATCTGGAGCGCCGCGTGTTGCACCACCTGATCGGCGAGGCCCGGGCGGAATTGGATCACCTCGATCACGATGTGGTGGTGGTGGCACACGACCTGACGCCGTCGCAGACCGCGGCCCTGGATCGGTCAAAGATCAAGGGTATGGTGACGGATGCCGGCGGACGCACGAGCCATACGGCCATCGTCGCACGGGCACTGGGGATCCCTGCCATCGTCGGCCTGGAGGATGCGACAACCAAGGTGAGCGCCGGTGATCTGCTGATCGTCGACGGTCAGCGCGGCGTGCTGATCGTCAATCCCGATGAGCAATATCTCTCGGATTACCGCTCGCATGAGCAGCGGTATCAGGAGTTTGAGTCAACATTGGCACAGTTGGTGGAGTTGCCCTCGCAAACGACCGATGGTGTGGACATCGATTTGTTCGCCAATATTGAATTCCCCGATGAAATCCAGCCGGCATTGGCCAAGGGCGCGATGGGTATCGGTTTGTACCGCACGGAGTTCTTGTATCTGTCGACCGAGACCGAACCCGACGAGGAACAGCATTATCAGGCGTACCGCGACACGGTGCGCGAGATGGACGGCCGACACTTGACGATCCGCACACTGGACCTGGGGGCGGACAAATACACGCAAAAACGTGCAGAGACGCCCGAGCCCAATCCGTTTTTGGGCTGCCGATCGATCCGCTTCTGCCTGCAGAATCTCTCGATGTTCAAAACGCAACTGCGGGCCATTCTGCGGGCCAGTGCCGAAGGCCCGTTACAAATGATGTTTCCGCTGATCACCAATACGCTGGAATTGCGTCAGGCAAGGATGATTCTCAATGATGTGATGGAGGACCTGGACGAACAGGGCATCGCGTTCGACCCGGATTTGCGGGTCGGCATCATGATCGAGACGCCTTCGGCGGCGTTGATCGCGCGGGCATTTGCTCAGGAGGTTGATTTCCTGTCGATCGGCACTAATGATCTGGTGCAGTACACTCTGGCCGTGGATCGCGGCAACGAACGGGTGGCCAGCCTGTATGCTCCCGGGCACCCAGCCGTGACCCAGTTGATTCGAGGGGTGATCCGGGCCGCGGGCCGACGTGACGTGGAGGTCACCTGCTGCGGGGAGATGGCCGGCGAATTGGAATACGTCATGTTGCTGATCGGAATGGGGTTACGGCGCCTATCCATGACGCCTCAGACACTTCCGGAGATCAAGAAACTGATAAGATCGGTGAGCATCGCTCACTGCGAGCGGGTCGCCAAGCGCGTCGCGACCTATGATTCTGAACGGCAGGTGTTAAACTACCTGCGGGAGGAAGCACGAAAAATCATGCCCGAGGCGTTTGACAATCGACTGACGGTGTAAGGATACACCAGCGGCCATGCGACGCAGAGCGTCTGACAGCGCCGTTCAGTCCGCCTCGAGCAACGAACCATACGCCGACGGCGCCGCCGCTTTGATCCATTTGATCCGCGGGGCGCCCGGCGGACAACGCCCCGACCGGGGATCGGCAGTCTGGATGTGGACTGTCTATCCCCGGTCGGGGCGGATCGGAAAACTCAATGGCCAAGCAGGACATGTTGATCAACTACGTCCACGGCGAAGAATGCCGCATCGCGATAGTTGAAAATCAGAAACTGGAGGAGCTCTACACCGAGCGCACAGCCGACGACTTACACGTCGGCAATATTTATCGGGGCCGCGTCACGAACGTTGAGCCGTCTATTCAGGCGGCGTTCATCGATTTCGGCCTGGAGCGCAACGGGTTCCTTCACATCTCAGATCTCCATCCCCGATATTTCCCGGGTGAAGATGATTCCGCCAAGGAACGCGTGGGCAAGAA
This sequence comes from Planctomycetaceae bacterium, assembly GCA_002685935.1. Classification (GTDB taxonomy): domain Bacteria; phylum Planctomycetota; class Phycisphaerae; order Phycisphaerales; family Zrk34. The sequence goes on from NYZD01000074.1 coordinate 8,657, forward strand.
AACGCCCCGGCGCGATCGCCCGCCCATTCAGCAATCGCTGAAGCGTGGCGATGAAGTATTGGTGCAGGTGCTCAAAGAAGGCATCGGCACCAAGGGCCCGACGCTGACGACGTATCTGTCCATCCCCGGTCGATTCCTGGTGATGATGCCGTCGATGGAGCGGTTGGGCGTTTCGCGCAAGATCGACGATGACGATCAGCGCCGCGAGATGCGCAAGATTCTCGAAGAGCTGGATCCGCCCCCGGGTTTCGGGTTCATCATCCGTACCGCGGGCGTGGGACGCACCAAGACCGAACTGAAACGCGATCTGGCCTATTTGCAGCGTCTGTGGCGCACGATCAAGGATCGCATGAAGGCGGGGTCCGGCCCAGCCGAACTGTACCGTGAGTCGGACCTGGTGATCCGGACGATCCGTGACGTGCTGACCAACGACACGCAACGAGTCATCATCGATGATGCGACATCGGCGGCCCGGGCGCGCGAGTTTCTTCGCATCGCGATGCCCCGCGGCTCCACCCGCGTTCATTTCTACGATGGCACGTTGCCCATTTTCGACGCCCACGGCATCGAACAGCAGATTCAATCCATCGATTCCCGCCACGTGCCCCTGCCCTGCGGGGGGTCGCTGGTGATCGATCCGACTGAAGCCCTCGTGGCGATCGACGTGAACTCCGGCAAATTCCGGGACAATGCCAGCGCCGAGTTCACCGCATACAAAACCAACAGCGAAGCGGTCGATGAGATTTGCCGGCAGTTGCGGTTGCGTGACCTGGGCGGCGTGGTGGTGCTGGACCTGATCGACATGTACATGTCGAAACATCGCCGCGAGATTGAGCGCCGGCTGCGTGAACTGCTCAAGAAAGACCGTGCCCGCACCAAGACCACACGGATCAGTGAATTCGGCATCGTTGAGATGACGCGCCAGCGTATGCGTCCGTCGCTGAAGACGTCCTTGTATCAGCCGTGTCATCACTGCCAGGGCGTGGGGCACGTGATGTCGCGCGAGTCGGTCGTGCTGGATGTCATGCGACGGCTCGCCGTGGCCGCGAATGACCCGCGTGTGCGCCGGCTGATGATCAAGATGTACCCCGAGTCGGGTGAACTGTTGATCAATCGCCGTCGACCCGCATTGAGTGCGCTGGAGAAGCGCACCGAAACGACCGTGGAACTGCGGCTCGATATGGGGTTTGGCTTCGATCAGGTCGAGATTGAAGCGTTCGGGGAGCAGGACGTTCGGGTCGAGCCGGACGGTCAGCAATCGACCAAAGCACCGAATGCCTCTGAATTGATCGAAGTGGGCGATGACTTCATGGCCGACCATGGCGATAACGCGCTTGTGGAGATCAAGGGCGAAGACGATTCGACCAACGATGCCGACGATGGGTCCGATGCGCCGTCGCGGCCCCGCCGCCGACGGGGTGGACGCAAGCGGACGACTCGGTCAAGTGAGTCGGCTGAGTCCGGCGCCGATGGGTCCGGTGACGGGCCGGCAATGCCGGACGAGCCGGAACCCGGCGCCGACGCCAAGGGCTCCGATGAGTCGGACGATGGTTCAGCCAAGCCGAAACGTCGCCGTCGACGTGGCGGGCGCAAGCACCGCCGCGGCAAGGCGCAGGACGCCAATGGCAAGGCCGAGACCGATGTGGACGCCGCTGAGCCCGCCGAAGCGACCACGAAGAAGAAGCCGTCAGCACCACGGCCCCGCCGACGGAAGCCGTCTCAGGCGGCGGCGGAGAAGGAAGCCGTCACGGAAGTGGCCGGTTGATCAGGGCCACCGCATCATATGGACTTCGCGCCCGATCGCGAGATTGCATCACCGATCAGGGGTATTGAGCATCGAATGAACGCCTCTGCTTCACAGCACGGCCGCCGTCTCATGCTGCTGGGTTCGACCGGCAGTATCGGCGTGAATACGCTGCGCGTGGTGGATAACCTCGGCAACGACTTTGACGTGGTCGGCCTTGCCGCCGGACGTAACGCGCAGCTACTTGGTGAACAAGCGAGACGATTCAACGCTTCTCACGTGGCGCTGGCGGCCGAAGCACACGCAGGCGCAATACGTGGTGAATTGAACGGCACACGGTTACACCTCGGCGCGGACGCCGCGCGCGAGATGGTCGAAGCCGCTGACGCTGACGTACTCGTCGCGGCGGTCGTGGGTGCGGCGGGCTTGCCCGCGACCCTGGCCGCCATTCGCAAGGGCATGATGATCGCGCTGGCCAACAAGGAAACACTGGTGGCAGCGGGGGAACTGGTTAATCCGCTGATGCGTCAGCACGGCACGACGCTGGTCCCGGTGGATTCCGAACATTCGGCGATTTTTCAATGTCTGCAGACGGCCAATGGCGCCGAGCAGCGCAAGACCGTGAAGCGAATTGTGCTGACCGCATCGGGCGGGCCGTTCCGAAAAGCCACCCGAAAGCAGATCGAGCGTGCCACCGTCGCTGAAGCCCTGAACCACCCGACGTGGGACATGGGGCCCAAGATTACGATCGATTCAGCGACGATGATGAATAAGGCATTAGAGATCATTGAGGCCCACTGGTTGTTTGATCTGGCGGCAGACGAAATCGACGTGATCATTCACCCGCAATCCGTCGTACATAGTTTCGTGGAGTTCACCGATCACTCGGTTTTGGCGCAGTTGGGACCGCCGGACATGAAAACGCCGATCCAGTACGCCCTGACCTATCCGGACCGCTCGCCGGGATGCAGTGACCCGATGGATTGGGCGACGCTGAGCTCATTGGAATTCGAGCCGCCGGATCACGAGCGTTTTCCGTCGCTGGGTCTGGCCTACCGGGTGATCGAGACCGGGGGGACGTCCGGAGCGGTGATGAACGCGGCCAACGAGGCGGCCGTCGAGGCTTTCCTTGGTGAGCGCATCCGGTTTGGGGGTATTGTCCCGCTGGTCGCGGAGGCGATGGACGCCATCAAGCCGCGTCCAGTCACGGATCTGGACACGGTGCTGGAGGCCGACCGCGCGGCCCGGGCTTTCGTCAGAGACCGGATTGACCGATAAACATCGCAGCATTGTCTGCGCACGACGCGGACCTGGTAAAGGAATCTTGAGCAAATGATTAGTGTTTTGGCGTTATCGTGGTCCGGTGTGGGGGCCTTCCTGCTGGTCCTGATTGGTGTCAGCTTCATCATCTTTGTTCACGAGATGGGGCACTTTCTCGCGGCGCGGGCAGTGGGCGTCAAGGTCGAGACGTTCGCCGTCGGTTTTGGCTCGCCGCTCATCACGTACCGCCGCGGCATCGGCGTGCGGCTGCTCAAATCCTCGGCCCCGGAGATGGTCAAGCGGGCCGAAGCGCATCTCCGCGGCAAGCTGGACGGCCCGGGACCGGACGGTGAGATCACGCCACAACAGATCGCCGACGCCGCCGAGGAAATCGGCATCGGTGAGACCGAGTATCGCATCGCCGTCCTGCCGCTGGGGGGGTACGTCAAGATGCTGGGGCAGGAAGATCTCGACCCCACCGCGCGCTCGGAGGACCCGCGCAGTTTCAATAACAAGCCGATCTGGGCGCGGATGATTGTCGTCAGTGCCGGCGTCGTGACGAATCTGGTCTTCGCGGTGCTGTTCTTCATGGTTGCATTCCTCAACGGCGTGGAATTCCCGCCGGCGATTGTCGGGCACGTCAGTCCGGACAAACCCGCCGCGACAACAGCAGCGGAAGGCCACGAGGACATCATCGGGCTTCAACCGGGTGACCGAATCGTGCGGATCAACGGCGACACGCCTTCAGACTTCATGGAAGTCAGCGCGAAAGTGCTGCTCAGCCGCAGTGACGAGAAGATCGAATTTGAAATTGATCGGCCCGGCGACAGGGCGGACGATCCCTACACGCGGCTCCGGTTCAGGATCGCTCCGATCGAAGCGAACGGCCAGAAGATGACGGGCATCGGCCCGATCGCCGACACGACGATCGCGAAGTTCGAAGACGACGAGGGTGCGTCCTGGCTGACCGATCAACTCGAGCTCGTCGGCGGGATGCGACTGACCGGAGTCAACAGTCAGACTATCGATGAGTATTACGAATTCCACCGCGCGCTGCAGGTGTCGAACGGCCGGCCTCTGGCGTTGACGTTCAGGGATGAACAATCCGACGCCCTGAGGAATGTCACCGTCAAACCACAACCGCACCTGCGAGCCGACGCTGACGGTGCGCCGAATCTGCTTGGTCTAGTGCCTCCCACGCGGATCATCGGCGTGGCCAAGGACGCTGCGGCCAAGGGCAAGCTGCAGATGGGTGATGTGATTCTGGCGGTGAACGACGTACCGATGCCAACGGTGGCGCGTCTCATAGACGAAATCAAGGCGTCCGGCGGCAGAGAACAGACGATTGAGGTCTTGCGTGGCGGCGAACGCATTGAGGTCAAGATAACGCCCTTGAAACGGAAACGGGTCTATCGCCTTGGGGTGGTTCCGAACGTACAGATTGAAGCGACGATGATCGCAAATGTCTATGAATCCAGTCCGTTCGCAACGGCGAACTGGCCACAGGGAACCGTGATCGAAGCGATCAACGGCCAGCCGGTGACGGATTTCAACGACATCGTGCTTGCCGCGTCGGCCGATGAAGACGGCCGGTTGGATGTCGAAGCCAGTGTTCCCATTGGGGGGACCATGACGCGCGAGACACACGTCGTGAATCTGAGCGAGGACGACATCACGTCACTGGACCAGGTGATGTGGCATGCCCAATTACCGCCATTCGCACCGTTGCAGGAAATCCAGAAGGCCGGGGGCCCCATCGACGCCGTCGCCATCGGATTTGAGAAGACCTGGTTGCGCATGCAGGAAACTTACATCACCGTCCTGCGCCTGCTCCAGCGTGAAGTGAACGTCAAGCAACTTCGCGGCCCGATCGGCATTGCCGACATCGGCACGCAAATCGCCCAGCGTAGTTGGGTCAAACTGATGTTCTTCCTGGGGATGATCGGGGCGATCCTTGCCGTCATCAACTTTCTGCCGCTGCCGATTGTGGATGGCGGTCTGTTTGTCCTGTTGATCGTTGAAAAGCTACGCGGCGGCAAGCCCGTGCCGGATCGCCTCCAGAATGCGATCGCGTTAGTGGGCGTCGTGCTGATCCTGTCGCTGTTCCTGTTCGTGACCTTCAACGATGTGAAGCGACTGTTCGTCCCGGAGTTGTGATCCAAGCCGCGCGACCTGATGAGTCGTCCGCCTTACTGCATCTTCCACCAATCGAGTTCGATTTGCGGAAAGATCACGTCGTGGATCTCGGCGTCCTGGATCTCGAACTGCTCGATCTCACCGAGCCGATTCAAATAGGCTGAATCTGCGGTCGCTTTCTCGGCGATATCGATCAGCGTTTCGAATCGACCGACGTGCTGCATGAAACGTTTGATGCCGTAGTCCACCGCCTGACCGCGCGTGATGACGAACGGCCAATCCGACGCCTGCAGCAGGAACAACTCCCGAGCCGCCTTCGTCAGCAGATCCGCCACGGTCGGGTTCTTCTTCCACGGTAAATCGATCGTGGCCTTGCCGAAGTTGGCTTCGCAACGGTACTCAATGTCCCACATCCAATTGACTTTGTCGTTGGTCCACACGCGGTGGTCACCGCCGTCACCCCATGATCCCTCGGGCAACGAGACCGATTTGTCCGGCGGATACCTTTCGATCATCTCCGACGAGGTCTGCAGATCGACGTCCGCGTCGGCGTTGAGCGCCAGGATCACGTCGCGCACGAACTGAGGCCCTTCAAACCACCAGTGACCGAACAGCTCGGCGTCGAACGTGGCAACGACCGCGCCGTGACGCCCCGTCTTATTGTGGTAATCCCAAAGCCGGCTGCGCACGACATTGCAGAAGTGCGTGGCGTGTTCGTGCACCCGGCCGGCCACATCGTCGGGGTGATACATGTCCTTGGCGCCGAGATCAGTTTTGGCGCCGGTGACTTTCCAATAGCGCAGCCCTCGTCGAGCCCCCCACTTCTTGTGGAATTCCAGGTACACGCCGTCGGCCGGATAGCCGATGTCGCCGCTCCACACCTGCTCACACACGTCGCCGTCGCGAGCCAGCGCAATGATGCGGCCTTCGCTGGTCGCGTCGCTGTTCACGCGGTGAGGTTCATTGACCGAACGCCAACCTCGGCTGGCGTATTTCACGGCCTCGTTCCAGTCGACGCGAAGCCATGAGCCGTTGTTACGCACGTATTCACTGCGGGACGCGGCCATCATGTCCGCTTCAATAAAGAAGTGGTCGATCTCTTCATCGGCCACGAGGTGGTCAATACCGATGCGGTTCTCTTTGCCGTGCCATCCGTTCGGCGACGTCCACGCCCCCCCCGGCCGATACGCGCACTCGGGCAGCCACATCCCCTTCGGTTTGAATCCGAGAATCCGATGCGAGCTGGCCAGACCGCCGCGTAATTGCGCTCGGATTGAGGAATCCTCATACATCAGCGGCAGATAAGCGTGCGTGGCGCTTGAGGTGAGGATTTCGATCATCCCGTCGCGCGCATGTTGGGCGTAAGCACCGGGGATATCACGACCGATGCCGTCGAACCGTTCGCGCAACTGCTCGAACCAGCCCACCCATCGGTCGGCCAGATAGATCAGATGGTCGTTGCCGTCGCGCTGAAACTCAGCGCGATCCTGCTTGGCGCGATCGATGCGGTCGGCCAGATACTCCTCGAATCCCCGCTTGAAATGGTCATGGGCGAGTTGTTCCAGCAGCACCGGCGTCAGACCGATCGTCAGCTTCGGTGTCGCATGGTGCAGCGCACAATGGCCGATGACATCGAGCATCGGCAAGTAGGTCTCAGCTGCCGCCTCGTACAACCAATCCTCGCCATGAGGCCACACGCCGTGCCGCAACACGTACGGCAGGTGCCCGTGCAACACCAGACAGAAACTACCCACAGCCATCGCGATCCCCTGATGGGCTGGTCAAACACAAGAAGATATCAGTCAGGCGCCCGCGCAGCCAGTCGGTCACGCTCAGTGCAGTCCGAATAACTTGCCATCACGACAGGTGGGAACGCACGGTCTGCTGATCTTCGACCCAAACCTGATCACGGGCGATCAACCCATATGCCGGATGATCGCGTCGCCGAACTCCGAGCATTTCAGCAGCGTGGCGCCTTCCATGAGGCGTTCGAAATCGTACGTCACGGTCTTGGCCGAAATGGCGCCTTCGACGCCGTGAATGATCTTGTCCGCCGCCTCGGACCAGCCTAGATAGCGGAACATCATTTCGCCCGAAAGGATGACCGAGCCGGGGTTGACCTTGTCCTGACCGGCGTATTTGGGCGCGGTGCCATGGGTGGCTTCGAAGATGGCGTGGCCGGTGTCGTAGTTGATGTTGCCGCCGGGCGCGATGCCGATGCCGCCGACGCACGCGGCCAAGGCATCGGAGATGTAATCACCATTGAGGTTCATCGTCGCAATCACGCTGTATTCGGCCGGTCGGGTCAGAATCTGCTGGAGAAACGCGTCGGCGATCACGTCCTTGATGATGATTTCGTGCTTGGCATTGTTGATCTCGGGTCTGCGGATCACGCACCAGGGCCCACCGTCGATTTCCGCAGCGCCGTATTTTTCTTTTGCAACCTGGTAACCCCAATCACGGAAGCCACCCTCGGTGAACTTCATGATGTTGCCCTTGTGCACGAGCGAGACGCTGTCACGCCCTTCGCGGATGGCATAGTCAATCGCGGCGGTGACGATGCGCGTGGTGCCCTCGCGCGAGACAGGTTTGATGCCGATGCCGGAGGTGCCGGGAAAGCGAATCTTGCCGTACTGCTCGCCAAACGCCTCAGCAAAGAGCCTCTTGAACTTCTCGCAATCCTCGGTGCCGTCCTGGAACTCGATGCCCGCGTAGATGTCTTCGGAGTTCTCGCGATAGATGACCATGTCCGTCTTTTCCGGTTCTTTGACCGGACTGGGCACGCCAGCAAAGTGGCGCACGGGGCGGAGGCAGGTGTACAGATCGAGAATTTGGCGCAGGGCGACGTTGAGCGATCGCATGCCGCCGCCGACGGGTGTGGTCAGCGGGCCTTTGATGCCGACAAGATACTTCTTGAATGCATCAAGGGTCTCGTCGGGCAGCCACGAGCCGACGGTGTCGTTGGCCTTCTCGCCGGCGAGGACTTCTTTCCACGTGATCCTGCAATCGCCGCCGTAGGCTTTGTCGACCGCGGCATCAAAGACGCGCACCGAGGCCGCCCAGATATCCGGGCCGATGCCGTCGCCCTCGATAAAGGGAATAATCGGCTGATCAGGCACATCGAGCTGCCCGCTGGAATTCATTCTGATCGGTTGGCCGTCGGCCATAGCGTGGTCTCCTGGCATCGTCTGGTCGCTGGGGATTTCAGTGGAAAGGCCGACAAGGATAGCGAAGGGCGTGACGTGGGGCAAAGGTCGTTTCGCCGGGGTCGCCGCCCCGAGAAGGGGGGGTTGAGTCAGTGGCGCACGCCGAAATCGGTGAAATCGCCCGTGGCCGCTGATTCATCCACCGCAGTATCGTGGATGTTCGCCCGCATCGTGTCGGCCACATCGGTCAGGAACGTGTCGACCGCCCCGCTGCTGCCCTCCACGACCAATTCAACTCGGCCATCCGGGACATTGCGGACGTACCCCGCTACGTCATAGCGAGCGGCAATGCGTCGAGCGGTGTATCGAAACCCAACCCCCTGCACGCGGCCGCGGTAATGAACCGTCTTTCGGATCATGCGACTACTGTATCCGAAGCCGCGAGGCACATGGAATGGCGGGGATTCGCTTTGGCCGCCGCCCGGACACAATGCTCCTGATGAAGACGGCGCACGAACAGTTCATCAGCGAACGGATCGAGCCCTGTGCCGGTTCCTTCGCCGCCTCACGCATGGCGACGGGCGAGCCGGGGCTGCCGAGCGTGTTAAGTTGGCGCGGTGATCAATATGAGATCTCGCGGGTTGTCCGCCAGTGGAAAGAGTCCAGCCCGTGCCGCCACGGCAGTACCGAACGCTATCTGCGCAAACATTGGTACGTGGTCGAGACGACCGACGGCATGATGATGAAGATCTACTTTGAACGTCAGGCGCGATCCAAAAGCCAGACTCGCCTGCGATGGTGGCTCTACACCGTATCGTCGTGACCGGTCACGCATCAAGCGCCGCGAACACCTCATCGGGAATATCAAAGTTCGCGTGTGCTTTCTGCACGTCTTCGTGATCGTCGAGTTCGTCCATCAGATTGAGCACCTTGCGGGCGATGTCGCTGTCACACTCAACGGTGTTGGCCGGGACCATCGTGCGTTCGGCGGAAGTGACTTCGATATCGTTCGCGGCCAATGCGTCACTGACGACATGCAATTGCGCCGGGTCGGTCAGCACCTGCCAGAACTCGCCTTCGTCTGTGACGTCTTCAGCGCCGGCTTCGAGGGCGGCCATCATGATCGATTCCTCGTCACCGGCGTCCTTGCTGATCAGAATCATGCCGCGCGCTGAAAACATGAATGCCACACATCCGCTCGTGCCGAGGTTGCCGCCGAACTTGTCGAATATTTTGCGCAGCTCCGGCGCGGTGCGATTGCGATTGTCGGTCAGCGTTTCGATCATGACCGCCACACCCGACGGCCCGTAGCCTTCGTAAACCACGGCCTCGTAATCTTCGCCACCCAGTTCGCCGCTGCCCTTCTTCACGGCCTTTTCGATCGTGTCCTTGGGCATATTGACGGCGCGGGCCTCGTCGATGGCGTAGCGCAGCGTGAGGTTCATCGTCGGATCGCCGCCACCCGCCCGAGCCGCGACGATGATTGCTCTGGCGCACTTGCTCCACATCCTGCCCCGCTTGTCATCCTGGCGGGCTTTGCGATGCTTGATGTTCGCCCATTTGCTGTGGCCGGCCATGGTGCTCTCCGTACCGTCAATTCCAAGGTCCGTTTGCGTCGTGTTTCGTCATGCGACGGCAATGACATGTCGATCGGTGATCTACTTCACGTCAGGCGGCGCCGCGGATGATGCATCATGCTCCGCATCCTTCATCGGTCCGATCGGGGCCACCTCCGGCGGTTGATTCGTCGCGGCGCTTGATAATTTGGCCTTCGCCGCGGTGTGTACCTTGAGTAGATATTCCCTGGCCTCAGGCGAGCCCGCCAACTTATGCTTGTCCGAATAAGCCACGGCCAGTTGCCAGATCGCCTTGGCCTGCGCTCGATCTCCATTGCGCCACAAGGCGTCGCCCAAATGGTCATGAAGGAGCGGATCGCGCCTCCCGGTCGGTCGGGCCGCCGCACGCTTCAGCCAGTCGACGGCTTGTGCGAAGCGCCCAAGCTTATAGAGCACCCATCCCTTGGAATCGAGATACGCCGCCTCATCGGGGCGGGCGGCCAGTGCTTTATCGATCATCGCCTCGGCCAATTCAAGATTTCTACCCGCTTCCGCCCAGCTATAGCCCAAATTGTTGTTCGCCACCGGATTATCCGGATCCACTTCGAGCACCTTAACCAACATCTGCTCGGCCATATCGGGTTGGCCCTGCTGTTCGTAGATCGTTGATTTCAGAAACCACCAATCCCCCGCCTGATCCGGATTCCGCTCAGCCTGTTCGTCCATCAATGCCAGCGCGTCATCGATACGGTCTTGCTCCAGGTAAAGTCGGATCAGCGCCTCGACCACCGCGTCGTCGCGACTGTCATCGGCAATGGCCAGCGCTCGATGGTAGGCGGCGATGGCCTGATCGGCAGCGCCAGCGCGATCATGGAGCGTGGCCTGAGCCACAAGCACGACGTACGTCTCCGCCATCGTTCCGAGCACGCGCTGCGCCATTTGGAAATACGGATCCAGTTGATCGGTCTGATCCGCCTCGCGGTACATCATCAGCAACAAACTGACAACCGTCTCATCCTCAGGATCCTCCTCGACGCGCTGGACGAACAACTGCTCGACCTGGCCCCAGGATCGCATCTGCACCAACACGCCGGCCAAGTCTCTGAACGCCTCCAGATCATCGCGATCCTCGGCGACCAATGCCTCCAGCAGCGACCGGGCCTGTGCGTATTGTCGGCGTGCGATGAAGTGCGCCGCTCGCCTCAGCCGGGCAAATCGGCTGTTCGGAATCGATGACTGCATCCGGCGCATCAGCGTGGCGGATTTAGTTTGGTCCTGCAGTTGTGCGTACAAGGAGAGCAGGCTCTCATAGGCGCGCTCATACGTGGGCGCCATGTCGAGGATCGACAACAACGCCAATTCGGCCTGGTAGTTGTTGCCCTGCGCAATGAGGATTTCGGCCTGCAATTCGCGCAGGCTGATGTCACGTGGATCACGATCGATCAACGGTTTGAGCTCGACCATCGCGGCGTCGTATTGATCCATGCGCATGTGGACCATCACTCGGAATCGCTTGACCCGCGGATCGGACTCATCGGACACCGATGCCAGCCGTTCCTGGGCCGCCTCATGGTCCCCGGCCCGCAGCAGCATTTCGATCGCACCGATCTGCGCGACCAGAAAATCAGGGTTTCGTTCGAACGCGGTCTCGTAGGCGAACAAGGCGCCATCATCGAGACCGCTGCGCTGCAGCGCCTGGGCGTAGAGGTAATGCGCCGCGAAGCCCTTGTCGCGATCGGCCTCAACGCGTAACGCCTCACGTAGATTGGCGCGATCGCTCACGCGGTCGATCAACATCTCGGCAAATGTGACTGCTTCATCGGGTCGCTGCCGGATCAGCGTCAGAGTCACCTGGACGGCCTGATCAAGCCGGTCAGGCATAAGCCGATCCATCAACGTCTGCCCGACGGCATAGTCCTCCGGGCGTACGCTCACGTGCTCCACCAGCAACGCCACCGCCTGATCATCATCAAGCAGCGCGGCCAAAGCCTCCGCAAGCCGTGTCGATCGATGGCTCTGATCGTAGAGGTCACGGACCCGTTGGATGATGCGCTCCGGCTGACCGGTGTGTTCAATGACGTAGTGCGCCGGAGCGAACGTCTGGCGCGAGTATTCCCCGGCGCTCAACTGATCAATCGCCGAGTCGATCGCAGCCTCATCCTCGCCAAATCTAAGCGACAGATACACCTGCCGAGGGTGCAGCGCCGCACGGTTTACGGTCGGGGCGTCGATGGCGAGCCGGTAATGCCGGTCGGCTGCGGCATATTCCCCTAGTCGGCAATGCGCATCGCCGATCTGCACCCACACCGCCCCGCGCTGCCGATGCAGGAATCCCAACTCCCGCCCCATACGCGACGTACGACTGAGGCGGTCGGGCATCGATAGATAGGCGTTGAGCTGCTCAATCCCCGCGGTGTCATGGCCCAACTGAAGCAGGGATTGGCCGATCAGGTAGCGACTCAGATAAGTCACAACGATATCCAGGTCCGACGGCTCAATACTCAGCGCACGCTCCAGTGTGACGATCGCCTCGGCCCAACGTCTTTGCCCGTGAGCAAATCGTCCCAACTGATAGAGAGACCAGGCATCATCCGGCCGGATCCTCACGGCCTGGCGAAGATAGAGCGCTCCCTTGGCTGACTGGTTCATGTCGATGTAGATTCGCCCCAGCAGCCGCAGCACCTGATGGGCGTGGGGATCCAGACGCAGTGCTTCTTCCAATAGTTGGCGCGCCTCAGCGGGCTGTCCGTGCCGGTAGCGATCGCGTGCTCGGCCATAGGCCCGGATCGACGCGGTGGGCGTCTGGTCAACACCGAGTGGGTCGGACGCCGACTGCGCACCGTCGGTCCCCGCCTCATCGGGTGCCGTGAGGTAATCAGGCAGGCTCAGCGAATCAACGACGGCGGCATAGCTCATCCGAGCTCGGCCGAGCGCATCGTCGACCCGGGGCCGAACGGCATCCACCGCCACCGACGGCGGCGACGGCAGGTCGGGCCGCACCACTTCACGTGTCCGCCGTGTCTCGGGGGCCGCGGCGTCAGCTTCAACAGGGGTGATCGATGGCCCGGTCGAACAGCCGGCCAAGCCCGACACCGCCAGGCCAAAGACAATCGCCAACCGCGCGCTGGACTGCGCGGACCAGCCACGGCGGGTCCGACCGGCGTGTTTCGAGAGGTTACGCAATGACTTTGTTAAGTGGATAGCTGAAGATACCGGTGGCGCCTTGCCGGTGAAGCTTGGGAACAAGTTCTCGTTCGACGCGGTCATCGACAATCACCTCAATCGCGACCCATTGCTCATCGGCCAGCGGGCTGATGGTCGGCGACTTCTCGGCGGGCATGATGCTGAGAATCTCATCGAGCTTTTCCCGTGGGGCGTTCAGCTTCAGTCCCACCATCTGCCGCGCCGCCATCGCGCCCTGCAACAGCAATGCGAGGCTCTCGATTTTATCCCGCTTTGCCGGATCATTCCACGCCGCACGATTCGCGATCAGCCGGGTGGTCGACGACATGATCTCATCAATCACGCGCAGATTGTTGGCCCGAAGCGACGAACCGGTTTCCGTGATATCCACAATCGCATCAATCAGTCGGGCCTTAACTTCCGTGGCCCCCCAGGAAAACTCGATCTTCACTTCGGTGCCGCGTTCCTGGAAATACTTCCCGGTCGTGTTGACCAACTCCGTCGCGATGATGCCGCCGGCCAACTCCTCCGGCTTGGTCACACTGGACTCCTCGGGCACCGCCAGCACCCAGCGGGCCGGCCGACTCGTCGCCTTGGAATAGCGCAACTCGCAGACCTCATGCACGTCGGACCCGTTCTCAATGATCCAGTCACGACCGGTGATTCCCAGATCGAGCACGCCGTCGTCCACGTAGCGGCTCATCTCTTGGGCGCGGAACATCACACACGAGATTTCCGGATCATCAATATCGGGAAAGTAGCTGCGACTCGGCACCGAGACGCGATAGCCCGCCCGCCCAAACAGATCGATGGTGGATTCCTGCAGCGAGCCCTTGGGCAAGCCGATGCGGAGGAGTTGATCGTCGGATTTGTTGGCCATGTTCTTCACTCAGCGATGTGGCGAAGCTCGGCGTTCTGACGCACATGACTATGCGATCAGCGTGTTCTCTTTTTCTTGGTGGTCTTCTTGGTCGACTTCTTTGCCGATTTCTTCGTGGTCTTTTTCTTCGTGCCAGCGGCCTTCCTTGTGGACGCAGCGGCTCTCTTTTTGGTTGCCTTCTTCGTGGTGGCCCCGGGCTTGACCGGTGTGTCTTCCGCGTATTGTCTGAGCACCTCCGCAACCTGAACCGCATCGGCCGCCTTGACCTGGTGCTCCAGGAACGCCTGCAGTTCCGCCACCGTGACCTTCGGCTCGGCCACTTCATCAGCCTGAAGTCGCGCGACCATTCGATCATCGACGGGAATCGCATGGCCCGACAACGACAGCAGCATCACCCGGGCGCTGACGAACGGCACCATGCCGTTGAGATCATCAAGGTAGGCCCGCGCCTCTCGTTTGGACTTGGCCGCCAGCCCATCCAGAGACACCGCGTGCTCGCGCTCGTAGACATCCTGAAGCGACACCTTGAGCCGGTACGCCCGCTCTTCGACGCGCGGGAAGCGCGGGCCCAATGCCGCCGCAACATCGGTCGGATCGGTCACGCGCAGATCGTTGAAATCGACCGTCAGCTTCATCAGTCGGTCATATCCCGCATCGGCCTGCGCTGCGCTCGCCTCCCACAATAGGAAGGAACGGACCAACTGCTCGATCGGATCGAGTTCGTCGTATTCAGGCACGTCATACTTCGACTTGATCCTGCGAAGCAGCCCATTGAGTTTCCTACCATGTTGAGCGGCGTTTTTCACGGACGGGGATCCCCATGGTCAGTGGTCAGCGATGCGGCGGCGTCATCCTCGGCACGCACCGAATCAGTCTCAATCGATTCATATATCGCGCCCAGAATCTGGGATTGCTTCTTCAACGATGTATCCAGACGAAACGCAATCTGAGGCATGCGACGCATGTTCAGTGTGCGGCTGATGGTGGACTGCACGTGGGCGCGGGCGCTTTGCAGACCGTGCATGGCCAGTTCCTGCTTCGATTCGGGCAATACCGACAGGTGCACGGTGGCATGGCGTTTGTCCGGCGACACGGCGACCTCGGTCACACTGACGATGACACCTTCGAGGCGCGGATCGTTCAATCCATCAGCCAGAATCTTGCCGACGGCGCGCTGCAGCGTGGATTCGAGTTGTTGGGTACGTCGGCTCATGCGTATCGTCTTGGGCGGTGGGTACCCCCACAAACCGTTGGCGGATCGGCCGCCCAGCTAGAGAATCTCCACTTGATGTTCCCCGAGCACATACTCCCTGCCGCGTCGAAGTTGGTCGATGATAC
>NYZD01000075.1 GCA_002685935.1 Planctomycetaceae bacterium
CCCTCCCTACGGTTCAGCCGGCGAGCAACCACAACCCGGTTCTCTCAAACTGACTGGTACAACAAACGGGAAGGGGTCACGTCGATGTGAATACCGGTGGGCAGCCAGAATTCGGCGGGGCCGTGACCTTCGGCGCCGAAAGTCAGCAGCAATTGGCCGTCGCGGTTGAATATCTGGACGGCCTCGAAGTGCGCGTCAATCGTATACAGGTGTCCGTCGCTGTCAGTTGCGATCCCCTTGGGCATTGAGAAGTATCCCGGCAGATGTCCCTGGCGCCCGATGATTCGCAACGGATTCAGGTCCGCGTCGAAATGTTGGATGCGGAAGTTCAGCGAATCGGTGACGTAAAGCTGACGCTGGGGATCGAGCGCGACGTGTGTCGGGTAGTTGAACTGTCCCAGTTCGGTGCCTTGCTCGCCCAGGCGGCGGAGTAGGTTGCCCTGTCTGGAGAACACAAGTATCTGATGAGCGCCGGCGTCGGCGACAAGCAGGCGGCCGGTGGTCGGATCGACCGCGACACCTGTGGGTCGCTGGAGCACTCCGTGGCCGACGCGATCAGTCAGACTACCTGTCCTGTCGAAGATGAGCAGTTCCTGGGCCACGGAGTCGGCGACGATGATCCGACCGGAAGGATCGAACGCGATGCCCACGGGCTGGGCAAAGGTAACGGTGTGCCCGGCGGGCTTCCATTGGTCGTACGCGCGGGAGTCAAGGTCGAACACGTGGATCAGTTGGGCGTTGCTGTCGGCGACGAACAGTCGGTTGCGATCGTCGGTGCAGATCGCGAACGGCGTGACCATGGTGTGCGGAGGCTGGTCGCCAAGGAGGATTCGTCCCACCGACTGCGGCAAAGACACGGCCGGCTTGAGATCATCGCTGTTGGTGAGTTTCCCGACATATTGGACGCGAGCGGTAGACGGTGGGTCGGGCCAGACGACGGGGGGGTTCGGCATGGGGAAGATGCGTCCGGCGGGTTGGCCACAGCCGATCGATGTTGTGATCGCGATGCACAGCCACAGCAGCGCGAAGAGATGACGCGCGGTGACACGCAGCGTGCTGCGGATCTTCCGGAGCCGGAACGCGCTTCGTTCTTCTTCGGGCTTCATCTGTCGTTGCGCCATGGATGGCTCCGGTGGGACAGGGCCGTGGCCGATGCGTTGTCAGAATCGCCGCCGCAGGCCAATCTCGATGACCTGGAATGTGTTGTCCTGATGATCCGTGTTGAAAAAGGCATTGCGGGCAAGGACAAACAGGTCGGTTTGCAGATGCCTCCAACGCAGTTCGAGTTGTTGTTCAAAGCCGTCGGTATCGCCTCTGAGATTGTCCTGCTCGTCGCGCCACGCCAGGGCGATCCGACCCCAAAGTCGGCGGGTGATTTGTGTTTCGATCTCGCCGGATGCGGTGGCGAAGTTCGTCTGATTGCCATCATCAGTGAAATCGAGCTTCGTGTAGCCCGCATCGAAGACCAGTCGCGTGTCGCGCCAGAGCCGATGCGAGAGGCGGCCTGAGAAGCGGGTCGCTTCAAAGGGGCGGATGGTGCTGTCGTGAATCTGGCGTTCGGCGTTGAGGTCCACCTCCCAGATCCGATAGTCGGCACCGAACTTCAGATCGCGGATGGAATCGACGGTGAGCATGACGGGGACGGCCGTGTGGACATCCTGATCCTGTTGGAAGTAGGCCCCGTAGACGCCGAGTCCCCGCAGCCAGCCCTCGTCGATGTCGTAACGCACGCCGATTGCCCCGCTGAGGGTCGTGGTGACGTTGGCAGGCTCGGGCGTCACGTCGTAATCGACCAGCACGAACGTGAAGTTCGCGATGGACCCGGCGACGACGCGATGGATCTCAACACGATCCTCAAACGCCAGGATCGTGTAGTCCAAGCCTTCAGAAAAGACGGTGAGCCCTGTGATATTCGTGACCACGATGGATGACGCGACGATATGGCGACGGGCGAGCGTCACGGGTGCCGGGTCAATGAAAATCCATGGCTCGTCGGTGAAGCTTGTGACACCTGTCGTCTGTTCATTATCTCGCCGATTGGCGGCGAAGCGGAGATCCGCCGAGACCGCGCCGTGGGGGACGTCTTTGCGGTAGTCGAAGTTGATTTGGCCAAACACTTCTCGGCTGCCCGCGCCGTCGGCCTGCTGAAGCAGGTTGCCGCCGAGACGTCCGGTCGTAACGAGACTGCGGAAGGTGCGGTGTTGGAAGCCGCCTGAAGGGCGCACGAGGGTGTGGTCGTTGCCTGCCCCTTCTTCGCGGTCGAGCGTGAAATCAAGAAACGTCCGCAGCGCATCACTATGCTCGAAGTTCAGGGATTCGTCCCAGCGAAGTCGATCCAGGGCAAAATCCCCCGACCGTCGAAACACGTTGATCGAGGAGAACAGCGCGTGTTGGTTGTCGAGGCCGAAATCAAGAGCATGGCTCAGGGTCGCCTCGTGCGTCTGGAAATCGAAGGTATTGCCCACGGGACTACCGAAATGCTTGTCGATCTGATTGAACGCGTAGTCCCAGGTGAGCGTCTGGGTATCGGTCGGCTGATGCTCGCTGTGCCATGAAATCGTCTTCTGATCGCGTCGGGAATCGCGGGGGCCGCCCAGGTCTTCCTGTTCTTGAATGGTGTTGTAGAACGACAACCGGGTGGGCACGGACGCGGATTTGATGTACACGTCGGCCCCGTGTGTAATCGTGATGCTGTCCAGCGATCCGGCGAACTCGCGGGTTAATAGCTCCTGAGTTCGTCGACTGTAGAGCGTGATCGGCGCGATTTGCTGGCGCGCCACGACGGCGCTGACGTCATATTCGTGTAGCGTGCCATCCTCGTGGTCATCGTTCCCATTGGTGTCGACAGATTGCTGTGATAGACCGAACGACCCGAAGAGCTTGAGGTCGATCAGATCCGGTCGGCCGATGAAGCCGTCGGCGGATACTTCAAGAGATTCTCGGAACAGTGTCTCGATGTGACTGGCTTTGGGCCCTCCCGCAGGATCGACTTTGTCATTCTGACGCCTCATGCGCAGGAGCAGTTCGGCCTTGATGTTGCTCAAGGCAAGAGCGGATGCGTCCGGCTGGGGCGCGGGGGGGGTTGGCTCGTGTTCGAGTTGAGCGAGGACTGAGATCACGCAATGGCCCTCGCCGGTCAGGTTTTCGTCGCCGGTCAATCGGGCGGTGAAATACAGCGTTTCGTCGCGGCCCTGCGGCACATCCGCCGGGTAATCGACGGCGGCGGTGCCATCATCGAGGGTGTGGTCTCGGCCCAGCTCGACGACCCCGATGGTGGTCATAAGGTAGAAACCGACCTCGGTATCTTCGACGGGTTCGTCGTCGACAAGCACGGTGGCCAACAGCAGGTCTTCGCCTTCTTCGGACACGCGTTCGAGTTGGACGCTCGCCACGACGGCATCGGCGGCGTGGACGACTTGTGTCGGGCTGGGGATTTCTGGGGTCATGTCGTCGGTCTGAGACGGAGTCACGGCATCGGCTTGTGCGGCGTCGTCAGCCGCGGCGTTGGGGTCGGGGACGCCGTCGAAAAAAAGGACAGTGTTTTGTAGTCTTGCTCGACGGAGCAGGCAGTTAACTGCACGAGCACGATTCCGCACGCCAAAGCAGGTACCGCGCGTCCGAAGCATGCGCGAGATGTTCTGTGGCCAGCCATCAGGAGGATAGTATACCCAAATATCCAGTTTGTGTGGCTGCGTTTGCGCGCCGTGTCGGGGATGCGGCGGGGCGAAGCAGCATCGTACGACCATGCCGTTCCTCAATGCGCCCACGGCGCCAGTGCGCGGGATGAGATGGAACGACGCATGATGGGTGCTTGCTGAGATGCGGAGAATGTTCGCACCGTAGCGGATCTGTGGGGTCAGTTGCGCTCTACGTTGATCGTCACGGTATTGATGGTGTTCTGCCAATCCTCGGTCCAGGCGAAGGCTTGTTCGTCGTAGGCGACGAGCAGCCGGCCGGGGTTGATTTCGACCATGCTTGTGTAGCCGGTGCTGGCGCCGTGGTAGATGACGGTAGGGTCGGACCACGACTCGCCGTCGTCGAGACTGAAGATGATCTGATTTCCCAGCGAGGGGGGGTTGATCACGCGCCCGTGGCTCAGGGCGATGACGCCGTGGCTCATGAGTCGCAGTTGCGGCGCGACGCCGGTCACGGACATGGCGGTCAGCGTGGACCATGTCCGGCCGTCGTCGTTGGACTTGCATTGATACATCGGGGTGTTGGTTGTCGATGTGGTTGTCCTCATCACGCACAGGATGCCGCCGTCGGGCAAGCGGAGGAAACTAGGCTCACAGAAGTCCTTTGGCTCGGGGGACGGGTCGGTGATGCTGCTGAGATAGGACCAGCTGGCGCCGCGGTCGGCGGTTTCAAATAGGATCACGCGGTCGACCGTGTCGCCACGGAATGCGCCGGACCCGGTGAGGAGCGTTCGGCCATCGTCAAGCTCGATGATTCCGAAGACGATCAAGTTTGCTTTGGTCCGGCCGGGTGTTGATCCACTAAACGGCTGCAGAAGACCGTCCGGCAGTAGCAACGGCGCGCGTCGCGGCCCCTCCCATGACTTGATGCCGTCGCGCGATCGCCACTCGAGTATGTATGGCTGGCCGGACTGATCCAACAGCGCGCCCATGATGCCCAGGATCGAGCCGTCGGCGAGTTGGCAGGAGGGCCAGGGGTCGTTGAGGCCATGGCGCACGCGCTTCAAAAGGAACCAATTCGCGCCTTGATCCATGCTTTGCAGGAGCGCGTGCAGTATGCCTTCGGTCAGGTCTTCGTCCCACCAGTCTCGGCAGATGGAGAAGCCGAGGATGATGTCTCCGCCAGCGATGTGAAACATCGTGTGTGGGAACCAGTGGTGGCCTCTCGAGCGGCTCACGGCGGTGGGCTTGCTCATCTCGATGCTCAGTGTTCCACCTACTGGGTTGGTTGTCGGCGCTTTTGCGTCGTTTGCCATGGTCGTCTCTCTTGCCGGATGTGGATTTCGGAATCGTCGGAAGCCACTGGTCTTGCGCTGTCGCCGTCATTGCGAACCTGGTTTATGCGGCGTCAGAGGCTATGGGGGTGCGGGCTCAACGCGGTTCACTGCTTCACCACCGCGGAAACACTGATGAGCTTGTAGAAGAGGATGGTGGGGAGGACGATTTCAAGGAGACCGCCGTTCACATTGAATGTCAGTGCCTGCGGGTCGCCCCCCGGTTCGCACGCTTGGGCTTGTTGAATGTTCCATCCGTTCGGTACGCTTAGCTGCACGGTCAGGTCTTCCACGGGAATGATGCGGTCGTCTTTGATTTCACCCACCAGGGGCAGATTGTAATTTACGGCGTGCACGACCAGCATTCCCTTTGAGCCTTCGGTCTTGATATATGCGTTGAACCTGACTCCGATGCCCTTGAGCGCATCGGCGACGCAAGGGGGGTGGCCCAGTCCGGCGGTGATGTGCTGAAGCAGGGACCCGCCGGCAAGGTAGAAGTCCACCCCCAAGGCTTGATCGAGTTGGGCCAAGGCGTGGTACCGAGGATCACCGGGGACATCGGCCTTGCTGACCAGCTCACTGGTGGCATAGTGCAAAGCGTCGTCGCGCGAGATACGGTCCGAAGGGAGCAAGTTCGAGAGATCAAAGCTATGCACGCATCTGCCGCCGCGCTCGACGGTCAGGACACCTGTCTCATCGCGCACGCCGCCGTCGAGAAGCGACGCGAACCCGCCCGGCGAGCGTGGCTTGCCATCCGTGTCGTATCGTCCGGTCTCCCGCGTGAGGATGGCGGCGCCGCCGGTCTGCACAAAGTTTTCGACGGCCTGAATCTGAGTGTCGTTCATGTAGCGCACTTCGGGCAGAATCAGGACGCGATAGCGAGAGAGCGGCGCGTCGGCCAGATCATCCTCCACGACATAGTCGAAGAGGATGTGCTGATCCAAAAGGTATCGGGTCAGCTTTTGCACCTGGCGGAGATGCTCCACGTTCTCCATGTGTGCCTCGTCGTAGCAGTACGCTAGTGCGACGTGCGCATGGGAGCGGTATCCATCCAAAAGATGCGCGTGCTCTTTGAAGAAGGTGTGATACTTGTTCTGGAGTTCTGGATAGAGCGGCTGGTCGTGGAGCGATGGCACGTAAGATCCGCCGCCTCCCGCGGCCGACTCAGCGTAGGCCAGCTCCGCTCCTTCCTTCCTGGTGACGTAACACAAGTTCGCCGGCGTGACGCGGTTGGCCAGGGCGAACTTGTATTGCAGGACGAAGTCAAGGTAGAAACCGGGAGCAATCATGCCGGGATCGGTGAACTCTTCAAACATGATGCCGTCGGGTATCGGTCTCCACACATTCACATCGTGGCCCCACTGTTCCATGAGGCGGGTGCCGTTGCCTTCGATCTGTTGCAGTGGTCCCCAGTTGGGGATGACGATGAACCCGTCGCGCGCCGAGTTGCCAGTCTCCTTAATCATCGCCAGGTTGTCGGCGATGCTCTGAGCGCGGAATCGCTTCGTCTCTGCCCACAGCGCCCGCTCTTGCGGCGTACGGATCCCCCACAACGACGCGTCCGGCGAACCGAACTTGCGCTCCAATTCCTGAGTCGAAAGTCGCCTCTCCAGGTGTCGGCGATACTGCTCGGCCAGTGTGCTCAGCCAGAAATTCCCCATCTCCTCGATGAACGCCTCATCGAGATTCGACGTGCCGAACAAGCTTGTCAACTCTTCGGAGGAGCAGGTCTCGGCCACGAACGGCATAAAATCAGGATCTGTTTTGACCCATTCCATGGGGCTGCCCCGGTATCCCATGGAGATCTGGGAGAGGTTCTCGGCGCCAAACCGCTCTCGAATCCGTTCGTTAGAGTACCTATCAGCCAAGTATGTGCGGAACTTTTCCTGGCAATGCGAGCAGTAGCAGTTCAGCGAATTGTTGTCCACGAAGACGCCGTCGTACCCCGCGTTCGTAAGGCTGATCACCATCCCCTTCTGATAATGGTTGTAGTGGGGATTGTTCTGGCACGGCGCGTACCTGTGGTGATCGAACCGGGCGAAGTAGGGATGTCGCATTTCATAGTTGTAGTGCACGCGCCCGTTGCGCTCGCGCGTCATCCAGTCGATGGGATCGGCGGCGGGCTTCGGTCCATAGCCGAACGCACTGTACTGCTCCCAGTGATCGTACATCTCCCAGATGCCGGTGCGTGTTTCGGGATTGCCGCCCAGGGACTGGTTGCAGATATAGGGGATCACGATCCGGACGCCGACTTCATGCAGGCGATCGACATAGTCCTTGATGTCGGCGGTGCGCTGCTGAATCACCTGGGGAGACAGACGGGCCGGGAATTGACCTGAGTCGATTGCATCGTCCTGGGAGAACGGCCCCCAACTGTTGTCGAAGGGCGTGTCATGTCCGACATGGAGCAGGTGGGGCGGCGCGGCGGCTACTTTTTCGATGAACTCGTTCGGCGCAATCAGATGGGACCCGTAGTCCATCTGATAGGTGAAAGGCGTACTCGTTGCCGGTGCACGGGTCATCATGGCATGTCTTCTTTCGCTCTGCTATCCGATGTTTGTACTTGGCCTGCCACGGGGCGCCCCGCCCGTCACCCTGATGAGGTACTCAACGCTCTATGCTCCCCAGTTGGTACTGGTTTCCAGCAGTCGCTGGGCTTCGGCTTCGTTATCGCAGCCCGTCGTGACGAGCGTACCTTCCTGGCCGAACTCTCTGAGGAACGGCTCAATCTGGTTGCCGGGCACCGCCCAGCAGTGGGCCGACTTCCCGGCTGTGTAGATCGGTCGCCAGACGGAATCCCACCAGGCCGGGTCGGCCGCATAGGGGTTGCCGGCGCCGGGCGTCCATTCAATTGCCGTCAGGTCCGGCACATTCACGAGGTATTCGAGGTGTCGAATCGCATCGGGCCCGTCCAGGTGATACATGCTGTAATCCAACCGTGCGCACTGTCGCTCGAGGTGCGGCACGACGAACTCAGCGAACATATCGCCGGATATCATGCAGGAGAAATCGCATTGAGTCACTGTCGCGCGGCCCGGCGCCCAGACGCTGAAGTGCGACAGCGTATGGCCACCGGACTCATCGCGCACCATCTCATAGAGAAGGTCGTACACCTGGAAGTAGATTTCGTCCAGTTCATCGAGCAGGCGGTGAATCTCCTGTGGACAATCCAACAGGTAAGTCAGCAGCGTCTGTGTCCCGAACAGTGCGGCCAGGATGTCCAGCCCCTCGACAAGCCCCGGGATGGCTAGTGAGAACCGTCCTTGGGCCGCCTGCCGAAATCGCTGAACGGCGGTCTCGGTCCACTGCCAATAGGGACTGTCGGGATCGAACCGTAACTGTACTTGGGCCGGGTCCGCTGACAACGGTTCGTACCAGACCGTGTCGGGTCCAAAGTTTGGCGAGGCGCCCAGGAGCACGGCCAACAAACACGGCCCCAGGTCGGCGGCCAGATAGGGGTGCCACGCGCCGCCGTAGAACCGCTGAGCAAAGAGCGCTTCAGCGCGGGCGAGGTTGCCTTCGATGTCCAGCCAGCGCTCGCGTTCCTTGGGCGGGGCCGGCGGCGGCTCCGCGACGGACAGGGGCGTGTTGCGCGGCGACTGGATTCCCAGGGCCCAGTGGTCCGCCACCTCGCCGTGCCACCAGGCGGTGAACATTCGCCGGCATGCCGACCAATCGTCTTTGAACAAGAGAGAGTCGGAAGTCATACGTGTTGCTCCGGCGCGTGGGGCGTAAAGTGTATCATGGCTTAGTCGGACGGGTTGGCGAATTCGGGCGTGGCCGGGCCTCGGAGGGATTGAGCGGCGGGGCAGCAAGCGATACAGTCAATTCCAATATTGCATCTTCAGGCGACGGTTACACGAGGAGGCTGATCATGACTGGCGGTTTGGTTCGTGCGTGGGTTGTCGTTCTTGCGTTCGCCGGGATCACGGTGGGTCAGTCGGAATCGGGGTCGGACCATCAAGATCGGATCGTGATGTTCGGGTTCGGTGTGCCGAGCCCTGAGTTCCCGTATCACCATATCGTGGTCGTGGTGAACAACGAGAGCATTGAGCCGAGGACGGTGACGCGGGTTGAAGCCGATGGCCGGCGGAATCGTAATGTGCGCGTGTTCAATGTGGAACTGAGTAACCTCGCGACGGCGGATTCCGAATACCTGATGCGTCGTGAGAGTTACGAAAAGCGTGTGGCCGTCGATGGCGATGTGTTTCTTGTGATGCCCGTGATGTGGACGAACGGATCAGAGCACACGGTTCGAATTGAGATGGAGACTGAGTCGGGGATCCGCACAAGCGTGACGCATTCGGGAACTGCGCCGAGCGAGGGCGGGCACTGGGATGTGGCGTGGCGACGATCAATCTCGGTAACGCTTCGCGAGACGGCGGGACTGGACCGGCGGGGCGAGCCCGTGCACTTGTCGGTGGGTGTGTTTTCCAGCGATGTGAAGGTTGCGGCGGAGGACGTTCGTGTGGTGTCGTACGACCCGGATCACCCGGACGCGCGCGCGGACGGCTACACTGTCGCGCCTTGTCAGGTGACGTCGGTTCAGGAATGGCGGGATGAGAAAGTGTTGGCGATCGAAGAGAAGGATTCAGAGACGGGCGAGAGGATCCGCCGATACGATCCGACGACGACGATTGATCTGGTGTTCCTGGCCGACGTGGCTGCCGGGCAGGAGAAGGTGTATCAGGTGCTCTACGGCAATCCGGACGCTGACGCCATTGAGTGGCAGACTGATCTGAACGTCGAGCCGCACGAAGACCTGGGTCAGACCATCGAGACGGGGCATTACCAGATTGGGTTGGCGACGAACAGTGGCGCGGTCGAGACGGTGAAGATTCTGGGCCCGGGCACGCCGGTTTTGCTGGAGCACAAGCTGGAAACCAATGGCGCGGTCCATTGGAATCCGGGTTGCTACGCGCCGCCCACGCCCTGGGTACACGCGAGCGATTGGGAGAAACCTGAATCCCGCCAGATCAGCGGCTCCATCATGCATCGCACCCGCCGCTTCGCTGCGCTGCCGCACATGGACTCGGTGTTCGCGAACGTGGCGTACACGTTCTATGCTAATCAGCCGTACATGATCAGTTCGTCGCTGATGGAGGTCCGGGAGGAGATTTTCGTCAAGGCGCTGCGGAACGCTGAAATCGTGTTCAACCATGCGGTGCTCAACGAGTTTGTCTGGAAGGATCCCAGCGGCGAGGTGAAGAGTCTGGCGATCGACGGATCGCGTAAACATCCGGTCCATGCGCTCGAGATCGCACCGGACACGCCGTGGATGGCATTTATCAACCGTGAGCAGAAGGTGGGCTTTGCCTCGATCTTGTTGGCGTATGAGAACAGCAACATGTTTGGCGATCCGGCCGGCGAGGCCCAGCCGTATATTTACGTTCAGAACGGCCCGTGGATCTACTGGTCGCGCGGGATGGTCTATCCGTTTGGCGGCGCCAATCTCACGCGACTGATGCGCGTGCGGAAGGGCAGTGTCTATCTCGAGAAGAATGCCTACGTGCCGTTTCGTCTGGCGGACGAGGACGATCCGTTCGCTGCAATCGAGCGATTGCGGAAGCAGTTGACACAACCTCTGTTGGTTCACGAATGGATGGCCACCGACGATCGCACACCCGAGAGTTGGATTATGCCGCTGCTGACGATGCCGTTTGACGAAGGGGTCGCGGAGGCGGTCGGCTCGCAGGAAGAGGGAGCTGAACCGGAGCAGGATTGATCCTGTTCGCGTGGGACGCCGGGATGAGGTCGTCTCGGCAGATCCAAATCACTCGGTCGTCACGAAATCAAACGCGCGGCCGTCGGCCAATCTCAGCTCTCACCCATCATCGGTTCGATGCAGCTGCGCGGCGGGGCAGGTCCCACGGTATGGAAGCAAAAGGACCGCGAACTCGCAGCTGTTGCCGGCAAAGCGTTTCTGTCTGAATGTCAGTTGCGTGACGTCGCGCGTGAAATCCTTGCCCCGCCGGCGCACCGCGTCCCACAGGCGCATTGTGCGCACGGCGTTGAGGGGGATGGACGCGGGGTGTTGCTCGAGCTCGGGCGACGCCAAGGCATCTGGAGATCCCGCCAGCACGATCAGGCCCACGCCGTCGTCGGTTCCGTGTAGTGTCCCGGGTCCATCGGGCTGCAGCGCGAATGGCGCGTGAAGGACCCAATCAATGCGGCGGTTGCCCAGATCGGATGCGGCGGACGCCGTGATGCGATCGTGCAGGAGCCATCCGACTCCTTTCAGGAAGAAGATGGTTCGATCATGAATGAGGTCCAACACGTGTTCATAGGCGCGACTGCGCACGCCAAGGACATCGGTCTCGGTTCCGGGATTCCAAAACCGCCGCTCGGCGACCTTCTGGGTTTCCAGATCATCGATCACAATGCAGTTGTGGGCCTGGAGAGAACGGAACCAATCCAGATAGCGGGGGTCTTCGTAGCTCGTGCCGATTCCCGAATCGACAGCGATTGGTTGTCCATGGGCGAAGGCGACGAAACCGAGTGTGTCGATGTGGCTGTGCTGACCACCCATCGGGCCATGATCGACCGCCATGTAGAAACTATCTGGATCCCAGCCGTCGCGCATCACGGTGAACTGCGATTCGAGTGAGTCGGACTTGACATCGGGCTGGCGGGGTGTGATGCCGTTTGGCACCATGTCCGCGGCGAGTTGGCGAAGCGGCCATGCGAAGTCGGGTCGCCCGAAGAACGCAGCGCCTCTCTGGAGGAAGCCGAGATGTGAGCTCGCCCCACAGTCGCCGAAGGCGGGGAATGATCCGTCCGGTGCATTCATGGATAGCAGCCAATCGTGCATGCGCTCCATGGTTCGTAGCGTCTTGGGCTGCATCAGTTCGGCAAATCGATGTTCAACTTCATTAAGTCGGACCGTCGCTGCTGCATGCATGGCGTATGACAGTGCAACGGAGTGATAGCCGCACCGCTCATAGTAGCCGCCATCGGGATACACTTCGCGCTCGAAATGGAGGCGGATGGTGCGGGACGCGACCGCAGCCCACCGGTCGCTTTCGCGCAACTCCGGGAACAGGGCGGCGACGGTCGCGAGCCCCGCGCTCTCGTAGGTTTGATGGTTGCCGTAGGCGTAGGCGGATTTGATATGGAACGAGGCGAATCGACCGCCGCGCAGGACGGTCCACATCATTGTCGCGTGAGTCTCGGGTGACAGTCCGGCCCGCGAAAGGTTGATATAGGCGTGAGCGGCGATCGCGGTGTTGACGATCTGACTGTCGTGGTACGGATTGACCTTGTAGTCGAGCTGGTCCGGATGGGTAATCGTTGCGAGAGTCTGACGCATCAGGACGTTGTGGACGCGCAGAGCATTGTCGAAGGCGTCGATGTAGCGACGGTGCGGATTCAACAACCACGCATCGCCTAGCGCCTCGAGTTGGGCGATGTTGATCGCGGCGGGATCAGGGGGCGTGTCGGACCAATGACCGATCTGCTCGGCGAGCGCGTCGGCTTCATCGAGAATCCGGCGATGTTCGGAGGCGGGGATGCCGTCGGCGCCCGGGATGATGCCGTCCCACCTCAGTGAGACGGGACCGATGCGCTGGGCCATGTGCGCCTCCCAGGCGTGCCAATCGGCGAAGCCCAACGCTTCGAGTGTGTCGGGTTCACGGATATGATTGATGGTCTGTTGGAAAAATGTGCTTCGTTCATGGGCTCGATTGGCGTACGAGGTGATCGTGTCGGTGAGAGTGTTCGGGGCCGCACCGAAACAAAGTTCGCCGAACAGTTCCGGACGCAGTGCGTCGCCGAACGTGGGGGCCCACTGCACGTAGTGGTGGGCTTCGGAGGGATTCACTCGCATGAGGTTGAGTCCCCACGTGTTGCCTTCAGCGGGCACCCGCCCCAACAGATCAAATGGCAGCGTCACCTTGACTGCCCAGGCGTCGGGTTCGAGCCAGGTGTTGAACTCGAAGCGTGGATTCCACCCTTGTTCCTGGCGGTTGTTGTAGCCTCGGTATGTGATCGCCAGTCCGTTGGGCGGCAGGATGAAGTGCAGGTACTCGTGGCGCGTGTGGTTCACGTCGATTTGCAACTCCAGCGCGTCATCGCCCCAGGCATCACGAGCGAAGGGGGCCTCTCGTGCGGCCAGCGCTCGGATGCGATCCATGTCCGCGGTGACACATCGTGCTTCGATGTGCAGGGCATCGGGTTCCCAGGACATCTCGATGTTCGTGGATTCCCTGGCAACGGACTCGCCGTGGGGATCCAGAAGCTGGGCGATCGTCGTGGAAGGCGCGCCGGGACCGCGGTCAATGTGAGCGCTACGTTTGGGTTGTGAGAACGGACAGGGAAACCCCATCCAATCGAACGGCGCGTCAGGTGTGGGATTGACTGTTGAAATGGCGGCGTGCTCTCTGTGCAAGGGACGGCTATCTCAACCTTAGGTGTTAGCGAATGCGAGGGATCAATGCAATCGTGGGTGCGTTGATGCCGATGCGGACCGGACCGGACCGTCAGCGCTGCGCTGGCGGCGCGGTGTTCATCAACGCGGGATCGGCGACGACTGACCGGGTCAACTGGAAATCCGTTCATTCGGTGTCAGGCAGGTCCGAAGTCTGCATCAAATGGTGCAAGGAGCACGCGGGCGGGGCTGGCTTCGGAGCCGACGATGCGCAGGGGGAGGGCGAGCAGTTGGTATTCGCCGGGCTTGACGTCGGCGAGGTCGAGACCCTCGACAATGATGCAGGGCGCGGCGAGCAGGAGCCGGTGCAGGGCGAAATCCTTGCCGTCGGACGCGTCGACACTGAGTCGATCGGTCCCGAGCAGCTTCAATCCGCCCGCCAGCAGATTGGACGCGGCATCGGGCGTCATGATTGGAGCGTGTGGCTTGTACGCACTGTCGGCGCTGGGGTGGGAGTGGCGGGAACGGATCAGCAGTCGTTGTAGGCCGCGATGTGGATCAACGTCCTGGGCGTCGAGGATGGGGCTGACTTCGTCGTCCAGTTCCATGACACAACACGGGCCGATCATCGTGTCCAACGCAACGCGATCAATGGTCTGTCCGTCGTCAAAAAGATGTCTCGGCGCATCGATGTGCGTGCCGGTGTGGGGATTGACCTGCCAATGTGACACGTTGCAGTGATGGCCGGCGTCGATGCGTTTGGCCCACGTGATGTCGACGGGGTGGCGTCCGGGCCAGCACACCATGTTGTCATCGATGGGGCGCGTGATGTCGATCCAGTTGATCACTTGCGGCTCTCAGGATTAACGATGTACTTAGGGGCGCGACCGTTGAGGACATCGAGCACGCCTCGGGCGGCGGTGTCGGCCATGCGATCGAGGGATTCATCGGTGGATGAGGAGATGTGTGGCGTGAGTAGTGTGTTGGGCGTGTTGCAGAGGGGGTGATTTGCCGGCAGTGGCTCGGCTTCAAACACATCCAGCGCCGCGCCGCCGATCTGCTGATCGGTCAAAGCACGCACGAGCGCAGTCTCATCGACCACCGCGCCGCGCGACGTGTTGATGATGCGGCAGGTTGATTTCATCGCGGATAGGGCGTGGTCGTCGATCAGGTGTTTGGTTTGAGAAGTCAGCGGCACATGTAGTGTGAGGAAGTCGCACCGAGGCAGCAGTTCGGCAAATGTGCCGACAGGGGTCGCCGGGCCGGCGTAATCGTTCGGGTCGATTACCGGATCGTGGGCGAGGACATTCATGGCTAGGCCGTGCGCGGCAATCTGCGCCACGCGAGCGCCGACACGTCCAAGCCCGGCGACGCCGAGGATCTTGCCAGCGAGTTCGACGCCCTGGAAGCGGCCTCGCTCATTGAAGCGGCCTTCGCGTGTGGCGAGCGAAGCGGGAGCCACCTGACGCGCCAAGGCGAGCATAAGGCCGACGGCGTGCTCGGCGACGGCGTTACTGTTGGCCTCCGGGGTGTAGAGGACGGGGATGCGGCGCGCGGTCGCGGCCCGGCAGTCGATGTTGTCAACGCCGACACCGTGCTTGGCGATCACTTTGAGTTGCGTGCACTGATCGAGATCCGAAGCGGAGATGCTGAAGAGACGCACGATCACGGCGTCGGCTGAATAAAGCAGGGATTGTGCGGCCTTGGCGTCGGGAGGGGCGCCGTCACGCCACGGGGTGAGGCATGCGCACTGCGGTTCGAGTCGTTTGATGCCGCAGTCGGCGATCGGATCGGGAATAAATACTCTTGGCTTCACAGCGCGCCCTGTTGCTTGAGGTATTGCAGTTGCATCACGATCTGGCGGTTCCGTCGATCGATCAATTCCTGCGGGTCGCGGTCCTGCCAGTTGTAGAACCCGGCGCCGGTTTTGACGCCAAGTTCGCCGTGCTGCATTTTGTCATCCAATGCCGGCAGCGGTTGGGGGTGGTTGGAGAGATCGGCCATCAGGTATTGGTGGATGGTGTGGACAAGGTCGAGGCCGACGAGGTCCATGTTCTCGACGGGTCCGACGGCAGGCGATCGCAGTCCGAATGTCAGGCGAGCGACGAGGTCGACATCCTCCGGCCTGGCGATGCCCTGTTGGACGAGGTAGATCGCTTCGCGCCACAGGGCGTGGAGCAATCTGTTGCCGATGAAGCCGGGGACATCACGCTGGACCTGGACGGGCCGTTTGCCGATTGATTCGATCACTTGGGTCACGCGATCGATGACCGGTTGCGGGGTGTCGGCGCCGCGGATGACCTCTACGAGGGGCATCAAGTGAGGCGGATTCCAGAAATGCGTACCAACGAGCAGGTGTTCAATGCCGCTTTGGCGCCCCATGTCGGTGATGCTCAATCCGCTGGTTGTGGTGATGAAAAGCGCGCCGCGATCCGTTGCAGCGGTCAAGCGGCGGAAAAGGGCGACTTTTTGGGACATGTCCTCTGCGATGGCGTCCATCACCAGATCGGCGGCCCCGTCGAGTGCGGCGAGGTCATTGACGCGCTCGATGCGGCCGGCGTCGCGGGCGGGCGCGCCCATGTGAGTGTCGAGGAATGCTTCGAGTTGATCGATTGTGTTGGTCACGCGGTCAAGCTTCTGTCGGTCACGTCCCCACAAGATCACGCGGTACCCGGCGCGACGGCAGCACACGGCCGCCGCGGCGCCCATCTGGCCGATGCCGCAGATCCCAATGCAGGTTACAGGGCCAGTGTCTGCCATGTGACGTTGATCCAATGTCTATGTGACAGCGCGTTTGGGCGGAGCGGCGGACACACCCTCCATACCGCCACTGATACGCACGATCTCACCGGTCATCCAACGGGAATCAGGCCCGCACAGGAATGCAACGACGGCGGCAATGTCATCGGGCTGGCCCCAGCGCCCGAGCGGAATCGCGGTCCGGACCTTCTCGATCATCTCATCTTCTGTGATGCCGAGGGATTCGCATCGCTGGGCCATGACCGTGCGATTGAAATCGGTATAGACCGGACCGGGGCAGACGGCGTTGACCCGCACGCAATACGCGGCCATTTCAAGGGCCATGGTTCGGGTCAGGCTGATGACGCCGGCCTTGGCGACGTTGTAGGCCGCGACGAGGGCGGCGGGGTTCTGTCCGTTGATCGAAGCAAGGTTGACGATCGATCCGCGCTCCTGTTGTTCCATGATGCCGGCGGCAGCACGACAGCAATAGAACGCTCCGGTGAGCGTGATGTCGATGACGCGCTGCCACTCGGCATCGTCGAGTTGTGTGATGGGCGTGACCGTCTGGCCCACGCCGGCGCTGGTGACAAGGATGTCCAGGCGTCCGGCGCGTTCGGCGGTGGCGTTGATCACGTGGGTCACGTCGTCACTGTTGGATACGTCGAGTCGGGCTGAATCCACCTGGAATCCCTGCTGGCGGAGCGCATCGGCAGCGTCGGATGCCTTGCGGTCCTGAATATCAGCGATGGTGACGGAAGCGCCCTCGCGGGCAAGCCGCTCGACGATGCCGAGTCCGAGCCCCTGGGCGGCGCCGGTCACGATCGCGACGCTGCCTGCCAATGGCAGTGGGGGGGTTGGGTGGTCTGCATTCACGAGTACGACTCCGGGAAAAGGCGGCGCGTGACGTCCTGTGCGCTGATGAAGCGGACACCGCATGCCGCGCGGCACGTCACATGGCGACCCACGTTGCCCCATTGTTGGCTGACTCAACGGCCTTGGTGATGAACTGCATGCCGCGCAGGCCGTCGCGCACGGTGGGGAAGTCGTATTCCTGTTCAGTCATGGGCTTGCCGTCGAGGTGTCGGCGGATTGCCTCGGCGACACCGCAGTAGATTGTGGCGAAGGCTTCAAAGTACCCTTCGGGATGGCCCGTGGGGATGCGCGAACTGGCGGCCGCTGCCTCGCCAAGGTAGCCCTGCCCGCGCGTGAGTGTCTGCCGCGGCTCGCCGTACTTGTACACCTGCAGGTAGTTGGGGTTCTCCTGCTCCCATAGCACGGCGCCTTCGGAGGCGTAAATGCGGAGCTTCAGGCCGTTCTCTTCGCCGGTGGCGACCTGGCTGATGGTGAGCACGCCTTTGCCGCCGCCTTCTAGATGCAGCAGGGCGTTGACGTCCTCATCGAGTTGGCGGTCGGGCAGGAAGGTGCTCTTGTCGGCGCACAATTCGGTGATCGGATCACCGGTCACGTATTCCAGCAGGTTCACGCAATGGGAACCGACATCGCCGAGCGTGCCGCCGACGCCGGACTGTGCGGGATCGACGCGCCACGCGGCCTGCTTCTGTCCGAGCTTTTCGTGCGGGACCATCAGGAAGTCCTGGAGGTATTCGACGATGACTTTGCGGATGCCGCCCATCTGCCCGGATTGGAACAGCTCGCGGGCGTGGCGGATCAACGGATGGCCGGTGTAGTTGTGCGTCAGCGCGAAGACCAGTCCGCTGGCGTCGACCAGCTTCACGAGTTGCTCGGCCTCGTCAACGCTGTACGTCATTGGCTTGTCGCACACAACGTGGAAGCCCGCATTGAGGAAGGTCTTGGCGATCGGGAAGTGCAGGTTGTTGGGCGTCACGATGCTGACGAAATCGATCCGCTGGTCGGGCGGGAGTGCCGCTTCGGTCTCGGCCATCTGCTCGTAGGTGTCGTAACAGCGGGACGGATCGAGATAGAGGGATTGGCCGGTCCGACGTGTGTTTTGCGGAACGCGCGAGAAGCAGCCGGCGACCAGCTCGATCTGCTGATCCAGCGCGGCCACGACGCGATGCACAGCCCCGATAAACGCGCCCTCGCCACCGCCGACCATTCCCATTCGAAGTTTGCGGTTCCATGAATCCATGGTATGAGTCTCCCGTTCGCGGATGCGACCGCGGCTTACGTCCGATCAATCCAATCCGAGGATCCGTCGATTGTCCTGCACGTCAGCATCGCCGCCGGCGAAATCGTCGAACGCGACGTCCGAGGTCTCAATGATATGTTCCACGATGAACGGCGCACCCTCAGCGGCGCCCTGCTCGGGGCTCTTGACGCAGCATTCCCATTCGAGCACGGCCCAGTCGTCGTATCCGGCCTCGGTGAGCAGCGTGAACACGCGCTTGAAATCAACCTGACCGTCGCCCAGCGACCGGAACCGGCCAGCGCGGGTGGACCACGGCTGGTATCCGCCGTAGACGCCGACGCGGCCGCTGGGTCGGAACTCGGCGTCCTTGACGTGAAAGCCTGAGATGCGGCTGCCGTACAGCTCGATGAATTGGAGGTAGTCGAGTTGCTGCAGCAAGAAATGGCTGGGATCGTAATTGATGCACGCCGCGGGATGGTCGTTGGTGTGTTGCAGGAACATTTCAAACGTCGCGCCGTCGTAGATATCGGATCCGGGGTGCAACTCAAAGCCAAACACACGGCCCCGATCGTGGGCCATGTCGAGCAACGGACGCCAACGCCGCGCCAATTCCTCGAACGCCTGCGCGATAATGCCCGCGGGGCGTTGCGGCCAGGGGTAGATCATGTGCCAGACGAACGCGCCCGAGAGCACGGGGATGTTCCGCAGGCCAAGGTTCTGGGATGCGAGGATGCACTTCTCCAATTCCCCGGCGGCCCATTTCGTGCGTTCGTCGCCCCTGAGGCCGGGCGGATGGAACGCCTCGAACCCCACCTCGTAGGCAGGATGCATCGCGAGGACCTGTCCCTGGAGGTAGCCGGCGACATCTGTCATGGCCAGACCCATGGCCTGCAGCTTGGCCTGATAGTCCTCGCAGTATGACTTTGATTCGGCGGCCTGAGTCAGGTCGATCGTGCGGGGATCCCAACCGGGGATCTGGACACCTTTGTATCCCAAGCCGGCCACCCACTTGCCGATGTTCTCCAGGCAGTCGTAAGGAGGCTGATCGCGAAGAAACTGTGCCAGGAAGATCGCCGGCCCTTTTATGGTTGCCATGGTTCACGCCCTTTCGCGCCAATGATCGAGACGGTCGGTTGCCTGATTCTCTGCCGACACCGGTCTTCGCAATTACGTGGCCATATGCCATCGCGGTCGAGCGAGAACATGATAGCTGTTGCCTGCCCATCGTACAGTGGCTTGGCGGCTTGGCCCGCATGTATGCCTGGAGGTCCGATCGGCACAGCGCGATCTGTGCCTGTGCGTGGCCTCGGACGGTGAATCACTGCGACGAGGAGTTCATGTTCGGCGCATGGGGCTGAACACCATCGGGCATGGCGGGCACTCGATCCGGCAGTGCGCTACGCATGTATTGCGGATGTACAGTACCGTCTTTCGATCTCACGTCAGTCCAATCTGATCGGCTGGACCAATGTCTCCTGGTTGACCCAAATGACATATGCTAGGAACGGCGGCCCACGGCGCAGGATTCAATCCGGCTAAACTCGGGCTCCTGCTGAGATTCGTCAAAGGACCGTAATCGATCGAGAGCGATGCCGCCAAGGTGGCTCGATAATTGACTAGCCGGCAAATGGTGAGAGGGTCGACGGATCGATCTCCACGCCAAAGCCAGGGGCGTCGGATGGCTTGAGGCGGCCGTTGCTCGCCACGGGCACACCGGGTGTGGCGAGCTCCTCCAACGGGATGCCGGGCGCGGCGAACACGACGGTTTCTGCCCAGGGAATCGCGGGCAGGGCCATGCAGGCGTGCTGGCCGTAGGCCGTGTTGCCGCCGGCGTGGGGGATCAATGACAGGCCGGCCGCCTCGGCGATGGCCGCGATCTTAATCATCGGCGTCAGGCCGCCCACCCAATCGATATCCGGCTGGAGAATGTCCACCAGCCGGTGTTGGGCGGCGTATTGGAATGTCGTCGTGGTGTACCAGTGCTCGCCGGTGGCCAGCGTCAACCATGGTAGGCGCCGGCGCGCCGCGGCGTGGGCTTCAAGGTCCTCTGCCGGGAGGAACTCCTCCATCCACTTCAGCCGGCAGGGACGCAGCGCCTCGGCGAGGCGCACCATGTATTCAACGTCGAACGCCATCCAGCAGTCCAACATCAGGTCGACGTCATCGCCAATTAGCTCGCGCCGGCTCTGCACGAACTCGACGTTCTTGTTCAGGCCATCGATGCCGTCGGCGGGGCCGTAGGGGCACGCCAACTTGG
The DNA here is from genome assembly GCA_002685935.1 of Planctomycetaceae bacterium. Lineage (GTDB taxonomy): Bacteria > Planctomycetota > Phycisphaerae > Phycisphaerales > Zrk34. Next base: position 20,444 of record NYZD01000075.1, read on the forward strand.
TCGCCTTGTATCCGAGCTCGAGGTACCAATCGGTGTCGTTGCCGGTGACGTAGCAGAACAGGTCGTCGCGGACCGGCCCGCCGATCAGTTCATAGACGGGCTTGTCGAGCAGCTTCCCTTTGAGGTCCCACAGGGCCAGATCGATGGCGCTGATCGCGAAGGAGGCCAGCCCCTGAGCGCCGAACGGTGCACTGAGCCGAACGGCCATGTCATAGATCTTCTCGTGCGCCATGACCGGTTCGCCGACGAGGCGCGGCGCGAAATATTGATCGATCAAGGCGGCCACGGGCAGGCCGTGCGCGCCCGTAGCGAAACCCAGCGTGCCGTCGGCGGCCTCGATAACGCAGCCGAAGTCCGGCATCGTCGGCAACCAGCCCGGGCGGAACGCAGCGTAGCGCGGATATCGCGTCATCGGATTGGCAACCGGTCCGTGCGACCACCAGGATTGGCGACGCGGCTCGGTCGTCGGATCCGGGCGTGGCGGGATCGCAACGGTGCGAATTGACTTGATCTTCATCAGGTATTCTCCGATCGGGACGGCGCCTCAAAACGATAATTCCTGGCCCAATGATATGCGATGGCAGGCACGCGATGGAGTCGGCGTGCGATCTATTGAATCCGCCGCTGGGGTGCAGGCCATGAAGCGGTCAGCGGCGAGCGAGGCAGCGGGTATAATCCGAGACCCACGAGGGATCACCAGTGTCGTTTAGCGTCAAGAAGCGCGGCAAGCTGACCTACTACTACCACGGCGATGCGCCGCTTCTGTCGTGTCTGGTCACTGAGGATCTGCCGGATGGCGATCTGAGGATATCCTTCGCGGGGTTAACGGGCGGGCACTCGGCAATGAACGTTCTCGGCCTCGACGACCTGGTGACGATGGATCCCGAACAGGAGATCCCACTCGTCTTTCGCAGTTGGGAGTTTTGGCTTCGGGAGGCGGGCATCTGTGATTCGCTGAAGGACGTCGACTTCATCGAGATTCATGCCTTTGGCTGTCAGCCCAAGTCCCCAGGCCCGCTGGTGGACCCGGTCGGATATGCCGCCGAGCATCAGCGTTTGCGCGATGCATATGCCAAAGCCTATAGCGCATTCTTTCGGGATCACTTGCCAGACAACGGCGTGCCGGCGCGGTTTACCGTGCACGTGGTCAACGTGCCTGACGAGGCAGCATCTTATGAGTTCGCCGGTACAGCGCTCTATCAGCGATCATTGCAGCCCTGACGATGGAGATATGCACGGGCGCCCTGTCGCGCTGTTTGGTACGACGCATTGATACAACGTATTCAGTCGGTTAAGGAGCAACTCATGGCCGATGATTCCATTCGGGACCTGAACATCACCGATCTCGAGCGGATCGAGCGATTCCGCACTGCCGGTTACGGCGGCTGCGTCTCCGACGCGCTGCTCGGCGTCGGCGTCAGGGACACGGTCCTATCCGATCGATTCAAACCGCTTCGTCAAGGCATGGTCCTTGTCGGCCGCGCTCTGCCAATCAAGTTGCACTCCCTGGTCCAGGAGGATCTGACGCCGGAGCAGCAGAAGGCTGAGGAGACGGAATGGGAAGCCCAAGGCGGGCACCCGCAGAAACGCATGATGCGCACGATCGAATCGCTCGAAGATGGCACGGTGCTCTGCTTCGACTGTGGCGGCGACATGCAGCCGGCGCAATTCGGCGAAATGTCCTGCCAACTCGCTTACGCTCACGGCTGCCGCGGCATGCTTTTGGCCGGGAACTGCCGTGATACGCAATACGTGCTGAAGATGCAGGACTTTCCGATGTACACCTTCGGCACGCGGCCCAACGCGTTCGGTGGTTGGATCATCACCGAGGTCAACCAGCCGATCCACCTGCCCGGCCATATCACTCACTATGTCAATGTCATGCCCGGCGACTTCATTTTCGCAGACAATGACGGCGCCCAAGTGATCCCCAAGAAATTCGTCGACGAAGTCCTCCTTCGCGTCGAGGATACCTATGCCAAAGAAAACAAGCAGCGGGACCAGATTGCCGCCGGCATGTCGATCGACGAAGTCTACCGTGAGTTCGGTGTGCTGTAGTCGATCGACGAATCGCTTGTGAGGTGTGGCGGAACCGGTCATGACCCGTCGCAACGTCGCGATCACCACATGCAACGCCCGGTGACGTGACATCGTTGGCGCGGCGGCAAGTTCTGGTTACATGTATCGACGATTAGCCGCGCTGCGCCGCGAACCTAAATTGAAAGCCTCGGTCGATGGATACTAATCACTCGGATTCCGCCACAACACCCGCGGACATGGAACAGAGCCGAGCATGGTTTGCGCCGATGTTCGCTGACCCGGGCGCGCTGCCGATCTCGTTCGTCCTGGACGGTGTGCCCGTTCGCGGCATCCCCGCATCATGGCATCCAACATCCCGCCGGCGCACGATCGACGCGAACATCGTCGAAACCCTCTTTGAAGGCACGCATGCCGAATCGAATCTGCAGGTGCGCGTGGAGTATTCGGTCTATCGCGACTATCCGGTCGTCGAGTGGGTGGCGTGGCTCACCAACGTCGGAACGCAACCGACGCCGATGATCAGTGACATCCAAGCCATGGATGCTATGTTTTCCGGCGCCGCGCCTGTTCTGCACCACGGTACCGGCGATCCCTGTACCGAAGCGAGCTTCACCACGCACCACACGGTGTTGGGGCCGGACGACACACTCGAGTTCGCTCCCATCGGCGGTCGCCCGTGCGACGGCGCCTCGCCGTATTACCGGGTCGTGTTCGATGGTTGCGGGTTCAGTCTGGCGGTCGGCTGGCCGGGCCAATGGGCTTCGGCGTTCAGCGGTCGTGCCGACGGTGTCGAGATTCGCGCCGGTCAGGAAAAGACGAACCTGCGCCTGTTGCCGGGTGAATCCATCCGCACGCCGCGCATGACCGCCCTGTCCTGGAACGGCGACGCCTCACGGGCCGTCAATCTATGGCGGCGATGGTATCGCGCACATGTTCTGCCTCGACCGAGAGGTCGGCCGTTGCGGCCGCTGCTCGCGTGCCTTGGCACTGATGAGGGCGTGGAATTCATCGGGGCCACCGAGCAGAATCAACTAAGCTTCATCGAGAAGGCCAAGCGCCACGGCCTCGACTTCGATGTCTGGTGGATCGATGCGGGCTGGTATCCGTGTTACAACGCCGAACTTGAGCGACGCGACTGGCATGTGACGGGTACCTGGGGCCCGGACCCCGATAGGTTCCCTAACGGGATGAAGTCGATCTCGGACGCGGCCGCGAAGCACGGTGGTGAGTTGTTGCTCTGGTTCGAGCCGGAGCGCGTGCGCGCCGGGACGTGGATCGAAACCGAGCATCCTGAGTGGCTCCTATCCATACCCGACAGCGACGGCCTATTGAATCTTGGCGATCCCGAGTGCCGACAGTGGCTGACCGACCACGTATGCCAACTCATTGAGGAACATGGTTTCACCATCTACCGGCAGGACTTCAATTTCATCGTGGCGCTGGACGCATGGCGCGGGAACGATGCCGACGATCGTCAGGGCATCACCGAGAATCTGCACGTCCAGGGGTATCTGCAGTTCTGGGATGACCTGTTGGCCCGCAACCCGGGGCTTTGGCTTGACTCATGCGCCAGCGGTGGGCGCCGCAACGATCTGGAGACCATGCGCCGATCCGTGCCGCTGCATTACACCGACTTCGGCTACGGTGACCTCCCGATCAAGCTCGCGTTTCACCGGACGATGTTCGAATGGATCCCCTATTTCAAGGACTGCACGGTCGCATGGGATATCGGCGGTCGCACCCGATTCGACCACGACGTTGACCGCTTCGCATATCACTGCGGCATGGCGGCGATGCTGATGCTCACAATGGATCTTCGTCGGGATGATTACGATTTCGCATTGGCGGCAGAGCTGGTGGCAATATGGCGCAAGGCTGCCCCATTCATGCTGAACGGTGACTTCTACGCCCACACACCGGACCATCGCGATCCGGCGCAATGGGCGGCGTGGCAATTCGATTGTCCCGATACGGGATGCGGATTCCTTCAGGCGTTCCGCCTGCCGCAGGCGCCGCAGGAGTCGATCAAGGTGCGCCCGTTCGCGATCGATCCGGTCGCGACGTACATTCTGACCGATCCTGAGGCCAGCCGGACCATGCATGTCGCCGGAGCTGCCTTGATCGACGATGGCTTCTGCTTCGACCTGCCCGAACGCAGTGCAGCGATTTGGTTCTACGCGAAACAAATTGGTGAACACGTCAACGGAGTATGAAGTGCCTGACGCTTCACCGTGGAGTCGCCCGTGCCCGCAGCCAATCTCAAGACACTATTACGTCGCTATGTAGATCACCCATGGCTTGTCGCGTTGCGAGCGACCTGGCCTTGGGGATTGCACGGGAACCTGCCCCCCGGTGACGATCCGGACCGCCGCAGGTTGCGTTGCGTCGGGTCCCGCCAGGTACGGCGCGGCACTGATCTGAAGCAATGGCGCCTTCAGTTGCGAGATGATGTAGCGAAGGTCGATGCGGACGTGACGCTCACGTTGCGCATCGGGTCGAGCCGCCGCGCCGCCAGCGTGATCGAATACGAAGGCACGCTTACGTATACCGGCAAGGGGAAGGGCGCACAGATTGAGGCGATCTCATCGCTGGACTGGGCGATCGATGCGCAGGAGTTCGGAGAGCCGTATGTCCGTACCGGTTGCGCCGGGCCATTCATCGATGTGGCCTATCCGCCGCACAGCTTCACGATTCACGACGCACAACTCCTGCGACACCCGCAAGGATACGCGCCGCTGCGCTACGGCGCGGCCGAAGACGGAAGCTGCACCACGCAGCGTATGCCCATAATGGTGATGGGTGACGGTCGCGGGCGTCATGGGATGTTTGTGATGCAGGATTGGGCGGGCCTTTGGTGGATGAACATCGGATGGCGCGACAATGTCGGGCAAATGCCGTCGATACTTGGCGCTGCGATCGGGTACGGGCATTTGGATATTGTGCTTGAGCCGGGCGACACGCTGCCCTTGCCGCATATCACGGTCGGCCTGTTCCACGGCAATCTGGACGATGGGTCCAATGTGCTGCGCCGCCACATTCGGGACCACGTCACGCCGCCGCTCAACGGCGAGCCCGTGCTTCCGCCGTGCAGCTTCAATCACTGGTTTGGGTTCGGCAACGATTTCACTGCCGCGTCGCTGAAGGGCGAAGTCGACGCCTGCGCCGATGCCGGATTGGATTACTTCGTCGTTGACGCCGGCTGGTTTGAAGGCGGCTTCCGCGAAGGCATCGGGAATTGGGAACTCGTCGATGCGACGAGATTTCCCGACGGTATCGCGCCGTTCGCGGACTACGTGACCGACAGAGGCATGAAATACGGCACATGGTTCGAGGGTGAGTTCGCGATGGCCGACGCCAAGCTGGTGCGCGATCGCCCGGAATGGTTTCTCGTGCCACCCGATACGCTGCCCTATTTCTCCGATCACTTTCGCCCGCACAATCGTCTGATGAACTTCGGGCTGACCGATGTGCGGAAATGGTGGGTGGAGATGTTCAAGCGGGTCTACCGTGATTGGCAGCTGCGCTGGGTACGATGGGATTTCAATGCGCCGCCCCGGCCGCATTGGGAGGCCGACGAGCCAGCTGGGCGGCGGGGATGGAACCAAATCCGACACGTGCTGGGGCTCTACGATGTCTTTGATCAGGTGCTCACGGCCTGCCCGGACCTGCTGATCGAGCAGTGTGCCAGCGGCGGAATGCGGATGGAGCCGGGGTTGATGCGGCGCGGGCACACATTCTGGATGAACGACCATACGACCCACAGCGATCTGGTCCGCTACTTCCAGGTCAACGGCAACACATTGCTGCCGGCGAACTACCTCAATACGAACATGTGTCAGTCGCGCCACGACTACTCGGACCTGGACTATTTGTCGCACTCCATGGGGGGATTTGGTTTGAGCGGGCGGATCAGCGCGTGGCCGGCGTCCGCCAGACGGAAACTCGCTGACGCCGTCGCGCGATTCAAACGCATTCGTCCGCTGCTCCTGGAAGACTACGATCGCCCAACGGCCCATATGCAGCATGCTCGGGATCCGGTCACGGTTGGCTTTGGGCACGGCCGGCGCAGCGTCGTGTTCGAGTTCGACCCGCCGCGGGCGAAGTGTGTGGAGCCGATCGCGCGTAGGCGAAAGTGATTCGAGGGGTGGCGTCCGAGTTGCCATGCGCGGCTCGGTGCGATCCAGTCGGACGACGCAGCAGGTGTGCGATCCGCATATGCTGATGCCGTCCGAACATGGGAGCTTGTCAAAGCGGCGCGCATCGGATGTCGCGAGCGGCGCCGGGCCGACGTCCAGGAGGTACGATCATGAAAGTCGGAGTCATCGGCGGGACCGGGAACATCAGCACGTCGATCGTCGCATTGCTCCTTGAGAAGGGTCATGACGTCGTCTGCTACCACCGTGGTCAGACGCGGAAGCCACCGTCTGAGGTGCGGGTGATTGAAGGGGATCGGCGGTCCGATCGTGCGGAGTTCGAGAGGGTGATGCAGAAGGAGAAGTTCGGCGCCGTCGTCGACATGATCTGCTATGACGCCGAAGATGCACGGAGCAGTACCAGGGCCTTTGCGGGCGTAGAGCAGTTTGTCATGTGTTCGACGGTCTGCACATACGGCATTGAGTACGACTGGCTGCCGGTGAGTGAGGACCATCCGCTAAGACCGATCAGCGACTACGGGCGTGGCAAAGTCGCGGCCGATAGCGTGTTCCTCGAGGCATATTACGGCGAGGGGTTTCCCGCCACCATCATCAAGCCCTCCACAACGTTCGGTCCCGTGTGGAACCTGCTGCGCCAGATTGGCGGCGGGGCGTGGGTGGACCGCATTCGCAAAGGCAAGCCCATCCTCGTCTGCGGTGACGGCGGCGCGATTCATCAGTTTCTGGACGTGGATGACGCGGCGCTTTGCTTCGTGGGCGTGCTGGAAAAACCACACTGCATCGGTCAGACCTATAACATGATGAGGCGCGGCTTCACGAAGTGGAATCAGTATCATCGCACTGCCATGAAGGTGATCGGTCACGAAGTCGACATGGTGGGCGTGCCGATGGTGGACCTCGTCGCGGCGAACGTGCCCGATGTTGGCATCTGCCGGGACATATTCGCCCACAACTGCTACTACGATTCTGATCGACTATACCGAGACGTGCCGGAGTTCCGACCGCAAGTCTCGCTCGAAGATTCGATGATCCGCGTGATTGAGGCCATGGATCGTGAAGGTCGCACGGGGAACTGCGACGAGGAGCCGTGGGAGGATCAACTGATCGGCGCCCAGCGGCGCGTTCGTGAGGTGGGATCAGCATGAACATTCATCGCGTTCTGGTGACTGGCGCTTCGGGCTACCTGGCGGGATTTGTGATCGACCGGCTTCGTCACGACCACGATCTGACGCTGTTCGACCGTGTGCCCCCGGGCGAGGATCGAACCGACCTGCGGTTTGTGGAAGGTGACGTCACGTCCGAGGACGACGTGCGCCGCGCGTGCGCCGATCAGGATGCGGTCGTGCACACGATTGCGTTGGTACGCGAAAGGATGGGCCAACCTGCGGCCGCGTTTGCCGAAGTGATGGTCAAAGGCACGTGGCACGTGGCGGAAGCGTGTGTCGAGCAAGAGGTGAAGCGACTGGTGAACGTCTCTTCGATTGTTGCAATCGGCCCCCCGCATGAACCGGACATGCCGCACGACGCCCACGATGGGTGTCGATTCACCGAGTCTGACCTGCACTACTGTCTGGCCAAGCACATCGGTGAGGACATCTGTGATGCGTACCATCAGGCCCATGGATTGGACGTGATCCACCTGCGTCCGGGTGTGATCGCCGGTGACGGTCTGAATCCGGGGCCGTCGGCGCCCGACGCGCCGCGCGATCACTGGTTCATGTACGTCGATCCCCGTGACGTGGCGCAATCGGTTGAAGCCGCGCTGGCCGGTTCGGTATCCCATGGCCGTTTCAACATTGTCGCGGGGCGGGACGACAGCGCTTACGAGTGGCGGTCCGCCGCTCGTGAGCTCGGCTACCATCCGCAACACAACTGGCCGAACATCCCGCTGTCAGGAGGTGCGTCATGAGCTTGACGAACAAGACGGTTCTGGTGACAGGCGCCAGCCGCGGCTTTGGTTTGGCGATCGCCAAGGCGATGCTGACCGCCGAGGCAACGGTGATCGGCTGGGGACGCGATGCAAAGGCACTCGGCGACGCGCAGCAGACACTGGAGGCGATTGGCGGGAGCTTCACCCTTGACGTGGTCGACGTCACAGATGAATCAGTCGTCGCCGAACGGATCGCGGCGCTGCCGCGTCTGGATGTCCTGATCAATAACGCCGGCATTGCACGATGCCGGCCGCTGTTCGATACGCCGACGCAAGAACTGCGCAATATCCTTGATGTCAACGTCATCGGCGCGTTCAACGTGATGCGCGAGGCCGCCCGCCTGATGGTCAAACTCGGCGCGGGCGGCCTGATGATCAACATCGCCTCAGATGCAGCGGTCCGGGGGATCGGGAATATGGCACCTTATTGTGCCAGCAAGCATGCGCTGTTGGGACTCGGCCGGTCCGTCGCACAGGAGCTGCGCAACACGGGTGTGCGTATCACAACGTTTTGCCCCGGAGGGATTGCGACGAACATCCTTGGTCCGGGCGGCGAAGATAACCCCCACGCGATGGATCCCGACGAGTTGGCCGCGTCTGTCGTGCAGATCGCCGAATTGAGCGCTCGTATTGAGGTACAGGAGTTCCTCGTCTTGCCGATGTCAGTATGACTCAGCAGCGTCTTCCCACCGCAGCATCATCATGCTTCTGCCACCGGCGCGGCATGAACTCACAATGGGGTCATCATGGGTGCAGGCAGTACCGATCAACCGGCCGAGGCGTGGATCCATCGAGGATTCGACGATTTTATCAAGGGGCGGTGTGAAGCGGGCGGCAGCAATCTCTACGTCAACGCCCACGGCATCATCGAGACGATCCACCGCACCGACACGAACAACGACGGGTTCGTCGACATTGTCCTGCCCAACTCGCACGGCTACATCGAACGCGGCCCGACATGGATCTACACGCAAGCCAAAGGCGAGGGCCACACCTGGCCAAGGCACGAGCTACCCAATGACAGCTGTTGGATGAGCCGAATCGTGGACGTCGACGGCGACGGGTATGCGGACCTGGTCGTGGTCAACGCTGAGAACGGCGTCACGTCGGAGCTTGATTCATACGTGTATTGGGGTGGGCCGAACGGATTGACCGGCGAGCGCACCGAACTGCCCACCGCCGGTGCGTACGATGTGGCCGTCGTCGATCTTCACGGCAACGGCCTGCCCAGCCTCATATTCCCCTCCGCGTGGGTAGACCACCACAACCGAGGCGAGCCCCGGCTGATCCATGTTTACCGGCAGGTTGAGCCGCGCCGGTTTGTGGATGTTTCTGAAGAACACGGCTTGTTGGGCATCGCCGCCACGGCCGTGGCCTGTGAGGATCTCAACGGCGACGGCCGTCCGGAACTGGTCGTCTGCAATTACCGCAAAGAATTTGAATATGACACGGACTCGTACGTCTACTGGGGCACGGAAGACGGATTCGATGCGGCGTCACCACTGAAACTGCCGAGTCACTATGCCATGCAGGCTGCCCTCGGTGATCTCAGCGGCGATGGCCGCAAGGAAATCGTTTTTGCCGGCGGCAATCAGATCCACATCTACTGGAATGACGGGGGCCGACTCAGTCCCGACCATTGCACGATTCTTGAGGCCAATGGCAATAGCACCATGTTCTGCGTGGGCGCCATCCGTGTCGCGATAGCCGACGTGGATGGTGACGGACGCAACGAGCTGCTTGTCGCGATGCGCGACGGCGTGGAGATTCGGGATCAGCATGATCTGACCGCCGTCAAGCAGTTGCTGCCATTGGAATATTGTGGTTGGGTCGAAGCGGTGGATCTCGACGGGGATGGCCGACTCGACCTGATCGCATCGAAGTACCATGACGGCCTGATGTACGAAACCAATTCCGCGATCTTCTGGAACGCGCCGGACGGATTCTCCGCTGATCGGATTACGCAGCTGCCGACCCGGGGAGCGGTCGGCTGCACCGCCGGCGATCTGGATGGCGACGGTCGTCCGGAGATCGTGTTCAACAACACCATGGGCAGTTGGTCTCAGTTCAATCCCAATCTGCCGCTTTATGTCTATCTGGGCAGCGCGGCACACGACTACAGCCCCGACCGTCGCGTGGAACTGCCGACCGGCGGCGGCACGGAAACCTACGTGATCGCCGATCTCGATCTCGACGGTCACGCTGATCTGGCGTTCGTCTCGCCAGATGGTGTCCGTGTATTCCACGGTAGCCCCGACGGCCTGCATCCGGATCGATACACGGATCTGACATGCGATGGCCAGTCCTTCGGATTTGTGCTGACGGCCGATCTCAATCGCAATGGCTGGTTGGATTTGCTCGCCGTGCCGTGGACCTACGACGACAAACCCGAAACGATGGCGAAGTCGTCGGTCATCTACTGGGGCGGACCGGATGGCTTCTCGCCGGAGCGGTCCACGGGCGTCCCGACCTTTGCCCATGGCAACGGCCACCTGGCTGATGTTACCGGCAATGGATGGCTTGATTTCATCTATGGGGATTGTCGCGGGTATCTGGTCGTCTATGAAGGCGGCCCGGACGGCTATTCGCCCCAGCGCATGCAGCAGACCCCGCTCGCCGGGACCGAAGGTGCGGCGATTGTCGGCATCAACAGTGCCGATTTGAATGGTGACGGTTGGCTGGATCTGATCGTGGGGGTCATGGGGCACTACACGCGGAAGACAAGCGGATTCTTTGTGATGCGCGGCGGGCCGGACGGGTTTGCCAAGGATCGCATCGATTTCCATCCGACCGATGCCTCAAGTGTGTGCATCAACGTCGCGGATGTGAATCGCGACGGGCACCTTGATCTGCTTGTGCCGGCCTACTCCACTCAGTTCTCGCGTGAGCTGCCTGCACACATTTACTGGGGGACGGATCAGGGACCGGACTTCGAGAATCCACTGATCATCCCGTGCGACGCGTCGTGCGCCTTCATGACGGTGGACATCACGGGCAATGGCTATCCTGATGTGCTGGCCGTGTGCCATCGCAATGACATTGGACATCAGGTGGATTCACTGCTGTTTTGGAACGGTCCGGAGGGGCTGTCATTCGATCGCGTCTGTCGCCTGCCCGGCCTCGGACCGCACCTCGCCAGTTCCCGTGACTTCGGTAACGCCTACACCCGCGAGCCGGACGAAAGCTACATCTCACCGGCTTACGCCCTGGATGGACGCAGACCCACACGTCTGCACTGGGACGCAAGCACGCCCGGCAACACGTCGATCCGTTTTCAGCTGCGATACGCCGATGCCCAAACGCAACTGGACTCAGCGACATGGCAAGGCCCGACCGGCGAAGGATCGTCCTACGAACAGGCCGGCCAGGAGATTCATGGCGTGGAGGCGACGGCCAAATGGCTGCAATACAAGGCTGTGTTGCTCTCTCCCGACGGGTGCCGCTCGCCCGCCCTGCGCGAGGTCAGGATTGACATGAGCTAGGCGGGACCGCGCGCCAGTCCCGTAAGATCGTCAATGCTTGGCACATTCACACGCAGTCAACGACTCCAAGAAAAGTTTCGCCCATTTGACCGACCTGTTAGACAAATCATCCCGCCAACGCACTCTAAGGGGATACGGAGCGACTGATGGGCGATGGCGCTGGTGATCCACCGCTGGCCGATCTCGTCGCGGGACGGGCCGAGGCCTTTGCCGCTCTGTACGACCGATATGCGGCCAAGCTCTACCGTGCCGCGGTCGCGATGCTCGGATCCCCGCAAGACGCGGAAGACGTCGTGCAGGAGGTGTTTGTCTCGATGGTCCGCTCTCACAACAGACTGATCGCGGTCCGGAATCTGAACGCTTACCTGTTCACCGCGTTACGGCACGCAGCACACCGGCGCATGATGGAACGATCGCGTCTGTCACTGACGGACGTCGATCCGCCTGCCATCCCGGTCGCCGAGACGGATGATCGGCTGGCGCAAGCGCTGAACCAGCTACCCACTGAGCAGCGGGAAGTGATTGCGCTGAAGATCGACGGCGATCTGACGTTCGCCCAGATCGGCGATGCCCTGGACATCAGCCCGAACACCGCGGCCAGCCGGTATCGGTACGCTTTGCAGAAGCTGCGCCGACATCTGGAGGCTCAATCGTGAATCAAGACGAAGGCTTGCCCCCTGATTTGCGCGCGCTCGAGGACAAACTTGTCGCCCGATCGCCCGCGCATCCACCGGCGCGGCTGCGGTCGCGCGTCGTCACGGACATGACCATGGCGCTGCGCGAGGAGCGCCGGATTGGCTTCTGGCGATTTGCGGCGGCGGCGGCGATTGTGGTCATCGTGGGGATGAACCTTTCGATGAGCGCGGCGAGCGCGACGCGTTACCCCGCGTCGTCCGCTCTGAACGCTCAGGAGCTGCGCTCCACGGCGGCGCAGATCAGCGATTTGTTGCCCGGCCTGTCCGAATCCGAAGCGCGGCGTCACGCCTTGCTGCTCCACGCCGGGGCCGGCGTCGTCCCCGCGCCCATACCGTCGCGGCCGCCTGTGAATCTCGATCAATACCTTGACTTCTAGGAGACTTGTCATGGGACATGCGCTGTTATGGATCGAAAGTCTGGCGGCGGCAGTGCTGTTCGTGGCGTTGTGCGTGGCGTGGATCGCACGGCTGCGGCGGGCGTGGATGCGTATCATGCTTTCATTCGTGCCGTCGATCGTGCCGCTGTTGTTGCCGGGCGCGCTCGTGCTTGTGCTCATGGGCTTTGAGACGTGGATTGGTCTACGCTGGACGGTCATCGGCGGGTCGCTGGTGTTGGCCTACCTCGTAGGCGCGGGCATCGTGATCGTCCGCGGCCTGCAGCGAAGCGCAGCCGAACAACCACCTCGGGCCAACGCTTGGCCCCGGATCAAATTGCTCGTCGCATGTCTTGTCGCGGCGGCGTTGACCTTGACGACATTCTGGAATCTCGACACGGCGGCGAAGATTCGTCTATCTGCGGTTCAGGCTGAGGCAGGCGCGCTGGCTCTGTCCGTAGCCCCGCCGCGCATCCCGGATCGTGACAACGCCGCGTTCGTTTACGAGCAAGCGTTCGCGCTTATCAGCAAACCGAGCGACGGGTGGGACGCCTGGGATGCGGAAGATGGGTCGCTTGATGCCGCCCACCCGGAGCTGCGCACACTGCTGGATCAGAACGAATCGGCGCTGGCGTTGCTGCGGCGTGCCGCCGCGATGCCCGACTGTTACTTTGATCGGGACTGGGGACGGCCAAGCTATGACATCCTCTTGCCGGAGCTGGCCCAGTTCCGCGGCGCCGCCCAACTGCTCTGCCTTGACGCCCGTTATCAAGCGTGGCAGGGGAACACCAGCACATCTCTTGCCGATCTATCCGCCACGATCCTGATGGCTCGGCACATAGAGCGCGGACCCCTCCTTATCACGAACCTCGTGGCATTAGCGGTGGAGGGGCACGCGATTGAGACGCTGCGGGCGCTGGTCCGTTCGGCGGACCTGACCGGCGACGACCTGGCATCGATCGACCTCGGAGGCAATCTGGATGTCAGGAGGTCGATGCGTCGAGTCTTTCGGTCGGAGATGGCTTTGGGATTGGGCATGTTCGCACAGCTTGGGGACGAAGAGGCGATGCTGAACATATATGGCAGCGGAGGCATGCCGGCCCCGTGGGTTGTGGCCCTGTACCGCGTCTGCTTGCTGGACAAGGATCTGGAGACCTACCGGGCGCCCTTTGAGACATTGAACGACATCACGACGCTATCGTACTCTGACGCGCGTGCGAAGTGGGAGGCAACGGTTTTGGATACTGACGTGCCGGAAGCCGTGATGGCCAAACAGCTTGGTCTGATACCCCATCGAGCGATCGAGATCATGCTCGCCGGCGGCGCGCGACATGACGTCGCGCGGCTCGCGGTCGCTGCCGCTCGGTATCGCGCTGACCACGGCGTGTACCCGGAGAAATTGCCGGCGCTGACGCCGGATTACATCAACACCATCCTCGTCGACCCGTTTGACGACAAGCCGCTGAAAGTGACCGTCACGGATGAGCACGTCGTGATCTACAGCGTCGGCGTCAACATGATGGACGAGGAAGGCACAGCTCCGGAACCCGACGATCCGCTGTGCCGGGAGGGCGGCGACATCGCGATCCGCCTGCCGCGATGATCGGCGTCAAGGCTGGTAGATCGCGCCGTATTGCTGAACCGCGTCAAGCATGGCACGGTAGTTGGCCAGGGGGATGAACTTCGCCACGGAGTTGCCCGACCCAATCGCGATGCCGCCGCCCGCCCCTGCGCTTTCGATCAGCGAGCGGACCGCGGCGGTGATGTCACCAAGTGTCGCGGTCGCAAGGAGCGTCACGTCGATGCCTCCAAGCATGGACAGGCGGTCGCCCCAGTGCTGTTTCATCTGGGCCATATCCACCGACGTTGGCTCGTTGGGATGGACGCCCTGGACGTCCGCGTCGATCAGATCGTCCATCACCGCGTCCAACTTGCCGTCGGAATGGAACAGCAGCAGTTTGTCGTATCGCCGGCAAATCCGGCCGATCTGACGAACGTATGGGAACAGATACGTGCGCAGGAAGTCCGGCGAGACCAGCAATCCTGTCGTGTAGGCCAGATCATCGCCGTACCAGATGCCACCCACCCATTCGCGCTGTGCGATCGCTTCGACGGTTTTGACGCACAGTGGTCCAACCTTCTCGGCAATGGCTTGGAGCAGATCGGGCGCCTCGACCGAAGCGATCGAGAGCGATTCCAGGCCCATCGCGCGAAAGAAGAACTGGAAGATCGGTCCGCAGTTCACAATCACCTTCATCCCGTCAGGCAGGTGGTCGCGGACCCCATCGACGTCACGGTAGTAGACATCCTGTGGGCCGATCCACGGGTATGCCTCGAAGCTCTTTTCGTCATGGATCGCGGACGTCGTAAACGTGCCCACCGACGCCTCGGGGCCGTGAAGATCCAACTGTCCCTCGGCGATCTTTACCTGGAACGAATCGGCGATCGGCTGCCCGCGCACCTGCAGCAGGACGTAATCGTATCCCGCCTCAACGAAGAAAGAGGCGTAAGTGGGCAGATCGATCGGGCGATCCATAAACGCCGCGATGATCTCGACGTCGATGCCCACCTCGGCCGACGGGATTCTGTCAGGCAACCGGTCGCGTGACACGGCGGCGCGGAATCGGCTGAAATCGGGCGCTTGCATGGCGCAACTCCGCTTGTGCCGTCGCAGGAAATAAAACTTTCCGATCCAGATGAATGGTATACTAATCTGTCAACGGTGTCCCATGTGCTGGTGCCATTGAACCAAGAGGCGACCATGTCCAAAACCGCCGCGTTGAGTTCACTCAAGGAAACGGATCAGCCATGGGCCGTGCACCACGACCCAGAGCGGTTTGCCCGTGTGGCCGAGTTGCATCGCAAAGCGTTCGCATGGGAGCCGCAGGGCTGGATTCCGCTCGGCATCCACGTGGTCGATCCGGCACATTCCGCGGACCTGAGTTATGACAATTGGCTGGATCCAGCCACGATGTTCGGTATCCAGTGTCACGTGCTCCATGACACGTTGACGGTCGGATCGGACCTGCTGCCGTCGATGCCGCTCAATCATCTGGGGTGCGCTCCGCTGGCGAGCATGTTTGGCGCCAAGTTAATCATGCCCGATGAAGCCGGCGCCACGTTCCAGGATGTCGGCCCCACACCGCTGCCCATCCTCTGCGACATTGCAGACGTCAACGAACTGGCGATGCCCGCCATGGACGCAGGCATCCTGCCCGCAGTCGAGCGCATCATGGTCTACTACCGGCAGCATTTGCCTTCGTGGATCGATGTCGTGCCACCGATGCCATCGGGGCCTTTCTCCACGGCGATGCAACTGCGGGGATCGGAGCTGCTGATCGAACTGGTGGACCGACCGACTGAGTGCGCGAAACTGATCAGGATGTGCGCCGAAGCCGAGGCCAACTCCAGCCGTTACCTTCACCGCCGCATGGGCGCGCAGATGGACCGCCTGATCACAAACTTCGGGATTCTGGGCACGGGGCTGCGTCTCGGCGAAGACTCGATGGTCAACCTGTCGCCGGAGATGATCCACGCGTTCTGCCTGCCGGCATTTGAGGCGGTGAACGACATTTGCGGCGGTCGAGGCCACGTGCACTTCTGCAGCCTCGTCGAAAGACGTCACGAACACATCTATACCGCGCTGGCCGACACCGACAGCGTTGCGGTGATCAGTTCGCAGTTTGGCTTCGAGTATTATCAGCAGCACGTCGACGTTTTGAGGGGACGTCTGGCGGTGGAATCGTTCTACGGTGATGCGCTGGCCCACTGCATCGGCGAGCACGGTTCATTTGAGCAATGGGCCGGTGGCTTTGTGCCTCGATTCAAGAATGAATCCGGCCTGGTGTTGTATATGCAGGTCGCGTCCGTCGAAGAAGGGCAGCGTTACTGGCAGGCATGGCAAGACGCTCACACGCTGCCTCAGAGGTGAATGAATCATGACCGATTCCGCATCCACAGTGCCCAAAGCGATGGCAACACGTCAAGCCAACCCACCCGCAGCTCCGCTGACGATCAGCGCCCACGATCGCGAAGTGCTGCGGATGCTCGCGGCTCAGGTCGCGGAGCTCACCACACGACCCATCGAGCAGGACAAGCGGGACCTTTGGTACGCGCACAATGCATTGGAGCCGACGCGCCCGGTCATTTTCTGCGATCCGGAGAACGGCTGGCGAGAGATATTCCCCGCCGATCAGCTCACCTGCGAAGGTGAGTTGGCCCGCGGCTGGGAATTCGGCCTGCGCAAAGAGGTGTTCTGGGGCACGCAGATGGGCGATGATCGTCCGGTCGATCCCTACCTCAACGTCCCTCATGTCTACACCGAGACAGACTGGGGCATGAGCGACACGCGCATCGGCGGCGAGCGCGGTGGGGCCTATACCTGGGACGCGCCCCTCCGGACCTACGACGACCTCGATCGACTCCGCTTTCCGGAGATCACGATTGATGAACCAGCCACGCAGCGGCAGCTTGCCCTTGCCGAGGAAACATTCGGTGACCTGCTCACCGTGCGTCTCAAGACCTCATGGTGGTGGACGATGGGAATGACCTGGACGCTCATCCGCCTGCGCGGTCTAAGCCAGGTGATGTACGATCTGGTCGACCATCCGGATGAACTGCACCGTGTGATGGCGTTTCTACGCGACGGCCATATGGCACGCCTCGATTATCTCGAGCAGAGCAACCTGCTCAGTCTCAACAACGACGGCACGTACGTCGGCTCCGGCGGCTTCGGTTGGACACACGAGTTGCCGCAGCCCGATTTCGACGGGCGCGTCCGTACGACGGATATGTGGGGATTCGCTGAAAGTCAGGAAACGGTTGGCGTCTCGCCCGAGATGTTCGCCGAGTTCATCTTCCCCTATCAATTGCCCCTGCTCGAACGTTTTGGACTCACCTGCTACGGCTGCTGCGAGCCGATCAATGCGCGCTGGCATATCATTAAGAAGGTTTCCAATCTGCGCCGCGCGTCCGTGTCCCCCTGGGCGGATTGCGCAGCAATGGCCGAGAATCTGGGCGACCGGTACGTCTACTCGATGAAGCCGAACCCTTCCGATCTTGCCATGGACACCTTCGACGACGACCGCGTCCGCAAGAATCTGAGGCACGCACTGGATACCACGCGCCACTGCCGCGTCGAAGTGATCATGAAGGACTGCCACACGATCGGTCGTGACCTGCAGCGTGTCATCCGCTGGACGCGCATCGCCCGCGAGGAAGCTGAAGCGCTCTGAATTGAAGCGCTCTGAGTCGATGAAAATGCGGCGGGGACCCGGGGATCCTGACGGGTGCGCCACGAGCCCCGCCGCTGCCAGCCGGGTATCTGATGGTGTAAACTCATTTTTGTTAACAGGTTAGGGTGTGGCGGTCTGTCCTGGTCGGTCGCCGTCGCCGTGTCAAACGCCTCGGCTTCCGGCGCCCAGTTCGATCAGGCTGTGCATTGGGGGCCGCGCCGGCAACAGCATTTATGACCAGATAATCTATATTTCATAATACCGATAGATGGATTATTCGGCCCCTAACGCCGATAATCAGTTGTGCGAGGAATAGAGTGGACTCATCAATTCATTGAAGGTGCCAATCGTTTGGGTCACTGTAGTGCGTCGCCGGGTTGTGTGAGCCGGACCCATCCGTCGGGACTTTTGGCCCGATGGCGACTGCTTGTGTCCCGCAATCTCAAGGGACATGGACACCAGGCCGGCCGCCTGCGTGATGACGGCAGACTCGATGCGCGGCATACATTTGAAGCTGGTTAACGTCATGATCAGGAAACAGCAATCATCTCGTGTGGCTTCGGGAACATATCGTGTCCCTCTGATCGTCATTGGCCTCGGGATGCTTGCATGGTCTCCGCTCGGCTGCGATCAGACGCCTGTCACCCCACCGAAGTCGGAGCAGGTCTCCCACACCGAGACCGTGGATGAAAACCGCACGCCCCCGCCGTCCAACGATCACATCGAATTCCTGCGACAGATGAACGTGGCCAAGGCCCACCTCGAGAACGGCAAATACGCCGAGGCGATCGAAGGGTTTACGCAGGCGCTGGTGCAACGTCCTGGCTCGGGGCCGGCCGATCGCAATCTCGCTCGCGCCCTCATTTTTTCCGGTGAGTCGGATGCCGCCATCGAGCGACTGGATTCCATCCAATCCCGCGAACCTGACTCAGCCGCCGCGGCCTATCTGATCGGCGTTGCCTTCAACCGTCAATCAAAGTTCGATCGCGCGATCCCGCACTTTGAACACGCCGCCCGTCTGGACGCCAGCACGGCCGCCATACGATATCAGCTCGCCCAAGCGTACGACGCCGCGGGGAGGCCCGATGATGCCGTCGCTCAGTTACGGCAGGCCGTTCGGCTTGACCCCCAACATACCGCCGCCCAATACCGGCTCGCGATGCACGCGCGCACATCAGGCGATATGGAGGAATATCGACAGCGCATCCGTAATTTCGCCCGCTTGCGCGATCTATATGGTGATCCGATGGGGACGCCGCTCGCATTGGAGGCGTGTGTGCACACGAAAGCCGAGCCGGCGATGTCTGACCGTCTGGCAGACCGTCGGGCGCCGACCCAACAGATCCAAGTGCAGTTTGTTGATGCGACCAAACAGGCCTTTGCGGGATCCACTGACGGCACTGCGGCCACTTTTGCGATTCTCGAATTGGATGACCATGGGCAGTACACATTCTTTGTCGTCGGGCGCGATAACAGCCTATCGCTGATGGTCATGTCACCGACGGGCGCCTTCGAGCGCAAGGCGATCGACGCCCGGCTTCCCGACGGTTTTGACCCGCAGCAATGTATCGTCGGCAATTTCATCGACCGGGCTGCCGATCCGCAGGCCGGTGACGATGCACCGGTCCGATTCGCCGACGTGCTGGTCGTGGGCAAGCGCGGCGTCCGTCTGTTGCAGCGCGTCGGCGCCGTTGAGTTTCAGGACGTGACCAGAGGTTCGGGGCTGACGGGACTGACCGGGAATGCGGCACGGTGGGTGGATTACGAATACGACGGGGACCTCGATCTGGCCGTCGCCGGCGACCGCGGACTCGAAGTGTGGCAGAACAACGGCGATGGCAGATTCCAACAAGTGACCAGTGACGTGGGCATCGCCGAAGCGCCCAACGGGCACGATATCAGTGCGATCGACTTGGATTCGAACGGCGGGGTGGACCTGATCATGGCGCGCGGGGCCACGCCGACACTCGTGTATGAGAATCAGCGCGCCGGTCTTTTCGCCGCCATGTCCGATCCGCCGGGACCGTGGCCTGCGGCACGACGCGTTCTGGCCAATGACCTCAACAACGACGGTGAGCCTGATGTCCTGCTCGTCGGTAATGACAAAGCGACCATCCTGTTCGGTCGGTCCGCCGTCCGACAGCAACTGGATCAATCCGGTCTGGATCTCGCGGATGGTGTCCTGTTCGACTATGACAATGACGGTTGGCTCGACTTCTGTGGCGTCGGGCGAAACCCAACTGAGCCCGACGCGGGCGCCATCAAGGTCTGGCGCAACGGCGGCGCGGACTCCTGGACCGAAGTGACCACCGAACTGGGGATGGACGGACTGACGATGTCAGCGGCGCAGCAGGTGATTGCCGCAGACATTGATGCCGACGGCGACTCCGACCTGCTTGTGCGCACCGTTCACGGTCGGTTGCGGTTCATTCGAAATATGGGCGGACACGTCAACGGCCAACTCAAGTTGCGTCTTGTATCGGCGGTCATCAGTCATGGCGGCGTCGGCGCCCACGTTGAGATCAGGAACGGCGACTATTGGGTAGCCCGGTCTGTGCCGCAGTCGTGTCCGATCGAGATCGGCCTGCAGGGCCATGCGGCATTGGATTCGGTCCAGACGGTTTGGACCGATGGTACCGTGGACAGCCGCGTCAATGTGACACCGACGAAGGACCCAATGACGATCGTCGTGTTCAAGAAGACGCTCACTGGTTCATGTCCCTATCTTTTCGCGTGGGACGGCTCGCGATTCCGTTTCGTGACGGACCTCGTGGGTAGCGGCGCGACAGGTCTGTCGCTTGCGCGCAATGTGCTTTGGCAGCCCGATCCCTATGAGATTGTGTCTATTGGCGACGGCGATCAGTTCCCGCCGGTCGACGGGCAATTCACGATCAATGTCACCAGTGAACTTCGCGAGGTGGCGTATTTCGACCACCTGCGACTGATCGCCGTGGACCACCCTCGGTCATGGGAAATCCATCCAACGGACAAATTCATGCTGCCGCCGTTCGCGGACTCACAGCTTTGGGCGTTAGATAATCCGATACCATTGGCTCGAGCCACGGATCACGAGGGGCGCGACCAGACCGACGTGCTGCGCGCCGTCGACGGGGAATTCACGCCGCCCGGCAAACCACTGCCACCCCCGGCGCGTGGCATGTGCGAACCGGCGTCAATTGCTCTCGACTTTCGAAGCATCGACACATCCCGTCCGCTCGTCCTCGCTCTGACCGGCTGGCTGGCGTTCGGCGATGCCAGTTCCAACATCGCGCTCTCCCAGGATCCCACGGCTCACGTCGTCTGGCCGACACTGGAGGTCCAGACTTCGGACGGCCAATGGACCGTCGTCGACGTGAATGTGGGCATGCCGGCGGGTAAGACCAAGACGATCCTGTGCGATCTGTCGGATAAATTGCCGCACGGCGCGTCACGACTGCGCCTGACCACAACCTTTGAGATTCATTGGGACCGCGTCGCACTATTCGAGCGCCGGGATCTCGATACGTCGCAGATCCACGAACTTGCGTTTGACCGGGCGCGGCTGGACTGGCGCGGGTTCTCCGATCTTGCCTTTCGCGACCCCGGCCACCCCATGACACCGGACTTTGACGATGTGTCGGATCAACCGCCGTGGAGGACCACGCTCGAGGGATGGTGCACGCGCTATGGCGACGTGCGCGAATTGATCGCCCAGGACGACGGCATGATCGTCATCCTTAACGGCGGCGACGCCATGACGCTCAGTAGCCCCGCGGCGGCGCTCCCCAGCCTGCCCCAGGATTTGGTGCGTTCGTTCTTTCTGAGCTCGGTCGGCTGGAATCGCGAGGACAATGCCAACACCGTCGGCGGGGATCGCGTGCAGCCCTTGCCGCGTGAGCCCACCATGTCGGGCGCGCAGGACAACGACCCAATGACGGACTGGCGCGTCCGCTACAACACGCGCTGGGTCCCGCGGGACCAGTTCGATCCAGGACGCAAGACAGGCCATGAGGACTTACAGCAGACTTTGCCGCAGGGCGTCTTGGCCCTGCCATAGCGGGCATACCCCGGACATCGGTGAGGTACCGATCGCTGATCCGTTCAAGTGTCGAGTTGTGGGAATCGCTTTATGAGTCAACATACAACATCTGCCCAGCCGCCCGTATCTGAAACTGGCCTACGCGTGAATGCGGTGTCCGAATGGCGGTCGTCGTTCACCGGGATCACCGGTGCGCTGCTGCTGTTTGAATCGGTCACGGGTCTGCTGATCTACCTGCTGCCGTTCAGCCGGTTCAACCAGTACAACGTCGTACTCCACACCGTGCTGGGCCTGTTGATGCTGGCTCCGGTGCCGTGGTACATGTGGCGACACTGGCGCGTCCGTCGCGGCGGGAATCTCAGCCATTACCAACTCCTGGGCTACGCGGCGCTCGTCCTGCTCGTGGCATGTGTGGTCAGTGGATTGATCATCATGTGGCAGGGCCTCGTCGGGCCGAGAATCGCTTACGTGTGGGATATCACACATCTGGTCTCGGGTGTTGCGGTCATTGTGTTCGTGGTCGTCCACTTGCTCACAGTCATCATCCGCAAATCCAATAATCCCGAGGCAAAGCAGGCGCTCCGCAGTGCCCGGTCCGTCTTCTACCGCAGGAGCTTCGGTGGATGCGCATTGTTGCTTGTACTGTGCGGCGTGCTGACGGCTACATACTCCGACCCGGAATTCCAGCAAGGGTTCAGCGAGGACTACAACTGGCGGTTTGGTGAAGACCGACCGTTCGCGCCCAGTCTCGCCAAAGTGGATAACGAGTCCTGGTACGGCCCGATCGAGGCGCGTCTGATCTCGATCGTGGACGGACCTCAGCGTGATCGATTCAGGACGGCGCTGCAGACCGACTCAATCGAAGCGAAGAAGAGCCCGTTCGCGCATATTCGTGCATGTGCCGAAGAACTGGGATTCAGCGATGAGCAGTTTCAGGAGCTTGAAACCGTCCTCGCCGAGGCCGCGCGCCGCATCAAGTCACACGGCGCGATCGATCCCCGTTTGCTCGCCGGCTCAGACAACTGCGGCACGTCCGGCTGTCACGAGCAGATCCTCGAGGAGTGGCTGCCCAGCGCCCATCGGTATTCCTCTCTCGATGACATGTTTCAGCGCGTCCAGACGCTGATGGCGGTGGAAACGTCACCGGAGCACACGCGGTATTGCGCGGGCTGTCACGATCCGATCTCGCTGTTCAGCGGTGCCAAGGACTCAAATAACATCACGTTGAACTCGGTCGGCGCTAACGAAGGATCATCCTGTCTGGTCTGTCACAGCATTGTCCGAACGGATGTCCACGGGAATGCTGATTACACGATCCGAGTGCCTCGGCGCTACATCTTTGAATTGAATGAGGGGGCCATGGCCAAGACCGTCAGTGACTTCCTGATTCGCACCTATCCGCAGCAACACATCAAGTCTTACTCACGTCCTCTTTACAAGACCGCGGAGTTCTGCGCCGCCTGCCACAAGCAATACCTCGACGAAGAAGTCAACACGGACATCGGAAACGTCCAGGGCCAGAATCAATACGACAGTTGGAAGAACAGCCGCTGGTATCACGACGACGATCAAACCAGGACTATCAGTTGTCGCGAGTGCCACATGCCCCTCGTCGACAGCCGCGACCCGGCCCGTGGTGACATGACCGATTACAACCGCTTCAGCGACGATAATAAGCACCGCAGTCATCGAACGCTGGCCAGCAACCAATACATGTCGGAGTATCTGGAACTGCCCGGCGCCGAAGTCCACACGAAGCTGACCGAGCAGTGGCTCCGCGGTGAGATTGAGATCCCGGAAGTCGAAGGCAAATGGACGTCGGGTCCAGTCGTGCGCATGCAGATTGTGGCGCCGCAGCAGGTCGCGCCGGGAGACAACGTCTCGCTCCAGGTCGTGCTGGCCAACAACAAGACGGGTCACGATTTTCCCACCGGTCCATTGGACATGATCGAAAGTTGGGTCGAACTCAAGGCCACTGACGCCGCCGGCAACGTCCTGTACCACACCGGCTATCTGGATGAAGCCAATCGAATCGTGGAGACCGGTGTCTGGTACAAGGCCGACGGGTTCGATCGGAAAGGTGAGCTGGTGGATCGACACAATCTTTGGGACCTGGTCGGCGCCAGCTACAAACGAACGCTCTACCCCGGGATGACCGATACGCTCCAGGTGGAATTTCAGTGTCCATCAATGGCGCGAGGGCGGATTCAGGGACAGGATCTCGATTCGACCGGGCAACGCGTGGATGAATTCGCGTTCCCCGCGCCGGCGGAGGCGGCGGTCAATGAGATTCACATCACCGCGTCGTTGTGGTATCGCAAAGCCAACCCGGAGTTCATCGAACGTGTGTACGGCGAGGACAGCGACTTGGTCTCGACGGTCACCGAGATGACCCGCGCCACAACCGTGATCAAGGTAGAGAACCCCGCGCATGCGAAGATGGAATAAGCGGCACATCTTCATGGTCCGCTGGGGGGCGCCTTGCGTGGTGGTGTGCCTCGCTATCGGGTATCTGCTTGTAGTCGCCAGCGCCCGCGACGATCCGGCAGCCCCGTCCGAGGATGGCGAGATCGAGGGATTGACCAGCCGCCACGACCGTCAACTCACCACGGATATGGTCCGGATCCAGCTGGAAGACGCCACCACGGCTGCCGGGATCAACTTCCAGCATTTCCCCGACACACGTCGTTCGGTGTTGCCTGAAGACATGGGATCGGGCCTGGCGTGGGGCGATTACGACGGCGACGGTGACGCCGACCTGTTCCTCGTCAATTTCTTTGGCAGCATTTTCGATCCGATTCCCGCCGACGCCGATACCGGTCGTTGCGCGCTATACCGGAATGACGGTAACGGGCGATTCAGCGACGTATCTCGAATCGCCGGCCTGGATCTGGCCTGTTTCGGTATGGCTGGCGCGTGGGGTGATTACGATAACGATGGCGATCTTGATCTCTACCTGACCAGGTACGGGCCGAATTCGCTTTTCCAAAACAACGGTGACGGCACATTCACCGACGTGACCGACGCCGCCGGTGTGAGCGACGACCGATTCAGCGCCGGCAGTGCCTGGGGTGACTACGACCGGGACGGTGACATTGACCTGTACGTATGCAACTATGTCGAGTTTGTGTATCGAGACGCCGACGCCGAACGATCAACCCGGCAATATGGATCCGAGACACCGTACACGCTCAATCCCTCGGCCTATGCGCCGGTAGCGAACTCACTGTTCCGCAACAACAACGATGGGACGTTCACGGACATCGCCGAGGAGGCCGGCGTGTCCGACCCGACCGGCCGATCGCTCGTGGCGGCGTGGTTCGATTTCGACAACGACGGCTGGGTCGACCTCTACGTCGCCAATGATGTGTCATCGAACGGCGTCTTCCGCAATCGAGGCGACGGCACGTTTGCGGACATCGGCGCCAGCTCTCTGGCCGCCGACTACCGTGGCGCCATGGGGCTTGCCGTGGGCGACTACGATCACGACGCGGATGCCGATCTGTTCGTGACGCACTGGGTCGCCCAGGAGAATGCGTTCTTTGAAAACGCGTTCTACTCTGACTTGAATGATGATAGTGACGAGCGTCGGATGTTCTTTGTGGACGTCGCGTACCCCCTGGGTGTTGGGCATCTCTCACTGGACAAGGTTGGCTGGGCAACAAGCTTCGCCGATTTCGACAATGACGGTTACAGTGATCTGTGGATCGTCAACGGGCACACACTTCAGGATGATGACGACCACACGCGCCTCAGACGTCAGCAGGCGCATCTGCTTCGACAGCAACCAACGGAGGGCTTCTTTGAAATGGCAGAGGCTGCGTGTCCGAGTCTTGCGATACCCATCGTGGGACGAGGCGGCGCCCATGCCGACTATGATGGCGACGGGCGCGTCGACCTCGCCATCCTGGCCCATGGCGGCCGCGTAATGCTGCTGCGCAACATCTCGCCCGATCCAGGTCATTGGATTACGCTTCGACTGCGCCAACAGGGAAGCAACACGCATTGTCTGGGGGCCAGAATCGTGCTCCAGTCGGGCGAATCGGTCCGCAGCGCTCAGGTCGGCGCCGATGCGCCCTACTTGTCGCAGAATGATACCGATGTGCATTTCGGCCTTGGCGACACTGATCGCGTGGATCGAATCACAATCCATTGGCCGGATGGGACCGAGGAAGCTCTGGAAGACGTACCCGCCAACCAGTGTCTCTCCGTGACACATACACCACATTACAACGCCCCGTAGCGGTGCATTCGCCTCAGATATCCGTAAAGTATGCGGGATGTTCGACAATCTTGAATCCATCTCCGCGTGTCGTCTGGCCGAACGCATGGGGCAGCGCGAACTGTCCCCCGTTGAAGTCACCGACTATTTCCTTGATCGCATTGAGCGCTTCAATGCGCCCATTAACGCCTTCGTCACCGTTCTCGTTGACGATGCGCGGTGCCGGGCACGCGAGGCCGAACAAGCATTGATGCGTGGCGATGCGGTCGGTCCGTTGCACGGTATCCCCGTCGCAATCAAGGATCTGTTCGACTTCAAGGCGGGCGTCCGCAATACCTTCGGATGTCGACCGCTCGCCGATTTCATTCCACCCGCGTCGGCAAATTATGTCGAACGGTTGGAACAGGCCGGGGCCGTCATCATCGGCAAGACGAACACCGCCGAAATGGGACACAAGGGCATCACTGACAATGATCTGCACGGCCCGACGTCCACGCCGTTCGACACCACTCGGAATGCCGGTGGTTCATCCGGTGGCAGTGCCGCCGCCGTGGCCGCCGGACTTGTCCCGCTGGCTCAAGGGTCCGATGCCGGCGGGTCGATCCGAATACCCGCCTCGTTTTGCGGCGTCTACGGATACAAGGCGTCGTACGGTCGTGTGCCCATGGTCACGCGGCCCAACGCGTTTCTGTGTCATACGCCGTTCGTGCACGCCGGACCCATCACACGCCACGTGGAAGATGCGGCATTGATGTTGAACGTCATGGCGGGCCCCGACCCGCGCGACCCGCTATGTCTGCCCGATGACGGCGTGGACTACCGTGACGCCATCGGGCGGGGCATCGAAGGTAAACGTGTCGCCTTCAGCCCAAACTTCGGGGTATTTGCGGTGGAGGCATCGGTCGCCGCCTTGGTCGCGGATGCCGTGGGTGCCTTCGAGGAAGCCGGCGCGCGCGTCGAGACCGTTGATGTGAAGATCAGGCAGTTGCAGCAAGAGCTGGCCGACCTGTGGCTGCGGCAGATGGGCGTCTTGTACGTCGACGTCATGGAGCTGTTCAAACACGCCGGCATCGATTTGATGGCCGATCACCGAGATGAATTATCACCGCAGCTCATTGATCTGGTCGAGCTTGGCCACGCGCAATCCGCGCGGTGTCATATGAAGGATGACTGGCTGAGAACCGAAGTTTGCGATGCGATTGAAGATGTGCTGACTCAGCACGACCTTCTCGTCACGCCAACGCTAGGCGTACCCCCCGTCCCCAATGCACGTGACGGTCAAACGCTGGGCCCGATCGAGGTCGACGGGCGGCCCACTGAGCCGTGTATCGGCTGGTGCCTGACGCATCCGGTGAACTTTGCAGGGAATCCCGCTGCTTCCGCGCCCGCCGGACTCACCGCAGACAATCTGCCCGTCGGCATGCAGATCATCGGTCGCCGATTCGCGGACGTCGACGTTCTGGCCGCCAGCGCCGCATTCGAGCGCGTGCGCCCCTGGCAGCAGACATACAGCGCGCTTCAGATGTCATGAACCAGCCGATTCGTGAATCGATCCCCTGCAAGCGCATGGCTGTTGGGCGGGCCGGCCCGATCTCGGATCAAGAATTCGAGCTCACTCGCCTTCAAACCGAGGGCGCATTCGTGAACTCAACTGGATGCAGACCGTCGCGTTCACGGAGCACAACGATGTGCTGCCATTCTTCACTGAACGCCGAACGACCTATATCGCAGATGACCCCGGTTACCCCTGGGAACGGCAACCCACGACCGATATTGGCCGAAATCTAGCCCGCCGCAAAAGCAGCCACTGAATCCGGCCGATAATTGCAGTTGCTGGTCATATTCCAAGGAGCGATGTGCGGGCACAGTTGTCGTCGTGGTCGCACCCACGTCTATGAACCGCCGCGGGTTCAGCTTGATCGAGTTGGTCGTTGTCGTCGTGATCATCGGCGTTATATCGATGATCGCCATTCCGCGCATGACGCGCGGCGCATCGAACGCGGGGGCTGCGTCGTTGCGGGCTGACCTCGCCGTGCTCCGCGAAGCGATCGAACTGTACCGTGCCGAACACGACGGCCTCATGCCGCAGGTCGCGAGCTTCGTCAGCCAGATGACCAGCTTCAGCAATCTGGCCGGCAATTCGTTCGATTCTCAAGTCAATGTCGGCAGCCGCATCGTCTACGGGCCGTACCTCCAGGCGATCCCTGCAGTTCCCGTCGGGACCAAGAAGGGAAACGCCGCCGTCGGTCCTCCCGCGGCTGCGGCGGCAGTGGGGTGGGTCTACGATCAAAGCACCGGCCACATCCGCACCAGTTCACTGGGCACCGATGCTGACGGTGTGGACTACTTCGACTATTGACCCAATGGCCGGATGGCGCGTCGCCGTGTCCTGGCAGGAGCATATCATTCATCCCGATGAACGGACCGATCGTCAGCTTGGCCGTTTCGATGGAATTGCCGATCGGGTGATACGCCTGGTGCTGAGCCATTCGGTCACATGACGCTACGAAATCGCAAACATGGTGTTCCGCACACCGTCCAGCCGCTGCGCCTTTGAATAATGATGCACGCTTATGTCGTCCGAAACCGGGGTCGGGACGTTGATGATCAGTTCCGCCCAGTCCGGCGCATTATGCGCGATGTACGCCAATCGCAGACCCGCGATCTGCAACTCGCCGGCCGGTACGGGTTGTGGATACAGAAGCGGACCCGTGTCCACCTGATACATTGTGTCACGCTCGTTGATGTTGATCGTCTTGATCGGATACTCGATCATGATCTCCGCCCCGTCCGGCGACGTGTATTCAGTGCGTGAGACCAGCGGTCGGCCCGCAAACGTCGCGTCAATCACCGCCGCGGTGTCGTCGAGCAATTCAGCGTCGACCATTTGAACCTGAAGGGCCAATCGGTCCCACGCCTCGGCCGTCGGTCCCACCTGTCGTTCCGGCTGTTCGCCCAGCGACGGTGGATACAGCATGACGCCCTTGTCCGTCCGGTCCCACCGCTTAATCAACAGCATCTCTTGCGACGACACGATGGGGCAGAAGTCGGCGTTTGGCTCCGTCCAGATGTCTTCTTCAACGTAACAGCGCTCAGTCTTGCACGAAGCGCCCAGCAGATACTCAACCGATTCACCGTCACGTCTTATCACGCACCGACAGTCCAGCACGATCCGCGCATTGTTCAACGTCATCGCCGCTTTGTGCGAATGAGTGATGGGCTTTTGCTTGAGACTGTCAATCCGGAAGGTCATGAACGAACGCTGAAAATCACAGACTTCCATGGTTCTGATCCCTATGTAATTGGATAGTGCTCCCCGATCCTACCGCCGCCGCCCGGGGCGGGCCAAGATGCTCTCACCTGACCGTTGGCAAGCGGCATTCCGCGTTGTCCGCGCCCGTCAGGCATGAAATGGTCCAAAAGACCATGGATTCCTATTGACAGGCCCCGTTTTCGGTCGATAGTTTGGCATCGACTTCGATATCCATTTCTCGACTAGGAATCCCTGGTGCAACGAAAACTGATGGTCGTGGGAACGTTGACGCTGATCCTATGCGCCGCCGACGTCGGAGCACAGGATCGCAGTGACAAGCCGTGGCGAGGACGTATTTCCGCTGGCGGCGGCTGGAATTCCAATCCGGCGGCCATCGGCACCACGGTGTCGTTCGGCACGCCAACCAGTGGCGTCCCGTTTGTCAACAATCAAGATGCCGCTTTCAGCCGCATCACATTCGATGGCAGCTACGACCTCATCCAGACTGAGAAAGACCTGCTGACCGTCGGTTTGTAAACGTCGGTCCAAAAGTGTAGCGCCCGCCGGGAGGCTGATGGTCGGCCCAAAAGTGTAGCGTCTTGCCCCGTCCGATCCCTTGAGCGGCAATTGA
>NYZD01000076.1 GCA_002685935.1 Planctomycetaceae bacterium
CGGATACGTCGCTCAGGACCTGCAACTCTACGATGTGATTCAGGCCGACGAGGCGTGGCTCCCCTCCACGCCCTACTGCATCGCCCCTTGCACGCGCGTCAACACGCTGCCCATCGGCGACGGCCAACCCGGACCCCGTTGGCGCCGCATGATGGATGTCTGGTCCAACCACGTCGGCATGGACATCCTCGCCCAGCTTCTGGCCTGAATCACCACACAAGAAAAACCCCGCGCCGCGCTGTCGCGCGATCCGCGGGGTTCTTGTCTCGACCGGAACGCGTCGGAGCACGGTTCCGATCGGTCGCGATCACATGTTCAATCCGTCAACGCGATGCCTGTTCGTCCAGCGCGTCCCAGAATGATCGTTCCGCTTCAATGAATTTATCAAATGTTTGATGCAGGTTGTCAAGCATCAACTGAAGATCGGGATCGTCCTGACCAATCCTGTCCTTATGCTGTTCAAGCATCACGCGCAGCGATTCGCTCGTCGAATCAAGTGTGCTCGCCGCCAATGCGAAGCTCCGCGCCGCGTCGTACAGGTTGTCCGTCTCCAGTTCCTTGTCCGTCGGCTTATACAGCAACCGCCAAGGCGAACGGCGAATCTCAATCGCCGCCAGCTTCAGCTGATCCGACACGATGCGCGCATTGGCGATCGTCCGCTCCAGCACCGGACGCTGCGTCACCGTCAGCGTCTTCAGATCGCCCGCCACGCCCCGCACGTCAGCCACCGCCAGTCGCGCCTTGTCCAGTGCATCATGAATCTTGTCCAGCGTCTGATCGCGCACCGCTTTGGTCACCGCGCGGGCATGATCCAGCGCCTCGCGCGCCGCCGCCACCGCTTCACGCACGTCCGCGCGATTCTCCTGAAGCATCGCCGACGCCGTCTCCAAAGCCGTTTCCGCCGCTTCGGTGATCTCGTCGATCGAGGCGATCCATTTGTCCTGCCGGTCTCGGACCCCCGATAGAATGCCGTTCAGATGTTGGGCCGTCTCGCGCAGCGACGCGGCCACGTCCCGCAGATTCGCGATCGTCTGCTCGACGGGCTGCGGATCCCGCCCCAGCGCGTCGCTCAATCTATCCATGTTCGCGATGATGTTCTTGATCTGAAGTCGCTGCAGATCATCAATACCCAGTTTGTGCGTGAAGTCCCCCGCCAGGTCTGACGGCGCCGTGCCGCCCCCGATCGGCGGATCGCCCGGCTCGTACTCCCAACTCTCACCGGCATGCCCTGGACGTTTGCTCCCCGCCCCGAAGTCGCGAATATTCAGCTTCGTGCCGCTGCCCAGGGGCGGCTTCACCAGTTCAATCCGCGCATTCTCGTACAGCGTGTACCGCGCCGGAATCGAGAACGTCACGATATAACGTTGTGCGTCCTCTCGCCCATCGATCGCTTCAACCGACCCCGCCGGATGATCGCCGATCGTCACCTGCGCGCCGACCTTCAATCCCTTTAGCCCGTCAACGAAACTGAAATACACCTCCACCTCGCGCGTCGGCGTGAACATCCCGTCCAAATCCGACAGCACAATCACCACCACAAACGTCAGCACAACACCGACGATCACAAACAGCCCCGCCTTCACATTCGCGCGATGTCCATCCATCCAGCGTCACTCCCAACGGTTCGCCTACCGTGTGGCGACGACCGACGGCCCGTCGGTCAGCGGCTCGGCCGTCTCGCCCAACAGGTCCTCAGTATAACTTGTCGTCTGCTTGCGCTCAGTGATCGGCCCCTCGGCCGCGCCGCACAGGAACTGGCGAATCAACGCCTCATCCTCCGACAATTCGCCGTCCGTGTCACGCAGCCGCTCAAACCACGAGCGATCCTCCACCGCCAACACCCGCCCCTTGTCCAGCATGACCATCCGATCCGCGATCGCGAACGCCGAGTCCATCTCATGCGTCACCACCACGCTTGTCACACCCAGCTTCTTCGACAGATCAATCATCAACTGATCAATCTCTGCGCTGGTCACAGGGTCCAGCCCCGCGCTCGGCTCGTCGTAGAACAAAATGCGCGGGTCGAGCGCCAACGCGCGGGCCAACCCCGCACGCTTCTTCATCCCGCCACTGATCTGCGCCGGAAACTTGTCCGCATGCTCTCGCAGATTCACCAGCTCCAGCTTGATCTTCACCATGATGTCGATCGTCGCCGGGTCGAGCGTCGAGTGTTCGCGCAGCGGAAGCGCCACGTTCTGGGCAATATCCATCGAATTGAACAAAGCCCCCGACTGAAACAGCACCCCAAACTTGCGACGAAGCTCATTCAGCGCCTCATCCGTCGCCCCCGTCACATCCTCGCCGAGCATGTGAATCGACCCGCTGTCTGCTCGCACATTGCCCACGATCATCCGCAGCAGCGTGCTCTTGCCGCAGCCCGATCCCCCCATGATGACCACCGTCTCACCGGGGAACACGTCAAACGTCACTCCGGCCAGCACCACGCGACCGTCGAAACTCTTGACCACTTCGTTCAAACTAATGACCGGTTCCCGGTCGGCCATGGGCGATTCCCAAATTGATCGCAAAACCTGATGGGCGGCAGCATTGTAACGAGCGATCGCCGCACCGCATAGTAACCCCTGCATGCCGATTGCTGAACACCGCGCCACCCCCGGCTCACACCGATATAATGTGGCTGTCCGCATCGGACCGTCGGCGGCACCGGTTTTCAGATAGGGAATCACCATGAAGCGCTTCGCCCCCACACGTCGGCATCTCATCGCCGTCGTCGCCCTCATTTTCCTATGCGCGCCTCCCGCATTC
The DNA here is from genome assembly GCA_002685935.1 of Planctomycetaceae bacterium. Classification (GTDB taxonomy): domain Bacteria; phylum Planctomycetota; class Phycisphaerae; order Phycisphaerales; family Zrk34. Next base: position 2,767 of record NYZD01000076.1, read on the forward strand.
GCTGTCGTCGAAGAAGAAGACAAACCCAAATTCCGCCTCAAGACCATTGACGGCAGGTCATTGCAGTCCAACCAGTTGCACGGAGCAATCGTCATCATTGACTTCTGGTCAACCGCATCCGCCGAAAGCATGCAACGGATGCCGAATCTGATCAGACTGCAACGAGATCTCAAAGCCCGAGGCCTGATGATCATCGGCATCAGCATGGACCCCGAACCCGATCCCGTCATCGCGGTCGCCGGGAATCACACCATCCCCTTCGCAATTGCCGTCGATAGCCAACAAGCCAAACCCCTCGGCCCGGATTGGGGCATTACCAAACCCGAGCACCTCCCCCTCGCTTTCTTGTTATCCCCCGATGGCGAAGTGCTCTGGCGCGGTGACCCCGCCGAAATCGAAGACACGCTCGCCAGCGTGCTCGAGCATTTCCCCGATGCGCGCTATCCCGATTTCGGCGAATCCGACAAGGTCAACAAGAAGTTCCAGACCCAACCCCTGACCGAACCGCAGCTCGCCGAGGCCAACAAGCTGCTGACCACCGTCCGCAACGCCGTCCAGAAGGGCGATTACGTCACCGCATTCGGGGCGCTGGCCAAGCTCCCCGTCGGCGCCACCGATGACGAGCGCGTCGTCCGAATGGTCAAGCCCACACTCTTCATGATCGGACAGATTGAAGACGCGACCCGGTCGCGCACCACCGCCCACGCCAAAGCCCGAACGTTGGCTGCCGACCCGAGGCTGCCCGAGAAGAAGAAGAGCTACCAGGCCGCCCTCAAAGCCCATCCCAAGGGCGTGGCCAACTACCGTCTCCTGGTGGACTACGAGAAACGCGTCAAAGCACGCAAAAAGAGGGCAACGACCAAGCCGGCGTCGGCGACCACACAGCCCGGACGCCGCGGCAAGTCCAAAGATAGATCAAAGAATCCCAAGGGCGGTCCACCGGCTGCCGGCGCACTGAAGGTCGGGCACGCCACGTCGCCTCCCGGCGCGACCGGCCGACCCAACGACATGTTCGTCGACGCCGCCGCCTCGGACCCCGCTGCCGCCCGAAGCATGAAGTCCGCCAACCGCGCGATCGAACGCGGCAAACACATGGAGGCGTATCGCCGCCTCGCGCGGATCGTTTTGCGGTTTCCCGATGCCGCCGAAGCCGACCTCGCCCGCCGCAAGATCGCCGAATACGACGCCGACGTCGAATTCGCCAAGAAGTACCGTGACGCCGAGATCGAACGCCAGGCCAAGTCACTACTATCGATGGCCAGGAACTACCAGGCCAACGACCGAGGCGAGTTCGCCCGTGGCGAGTGCAAAAAGCTCATCGAACAGTTCCCCGGTACCAAGTGGGCCACCGAAGCCCAGACACTGCTGAACAAACTCGATAGCAAGAAAAGCGAAGATTCCGCCGACAGCGACTGATCGCCCGCCCGGCCGTGATCGCCAAACACTTCCTCAGCCGCGCACGCAAGCAACACCCCGAGATGCGATCTCGGGGTGTTACCTGCGCCCACATTGGGAATAAAGGTCTACGCTGATTCAGCTTCGTCGTCGGCGCCCGACTGATACGGGCCATCTAGGAAGTCCTCTTCCAGGACGTGACGCACCTTCTCCAGCGCACGATTCTGGATTTGACGCACCCGTTCCTTGGTCAGGCCCACAAGCTGGCCGACCTCTTCGAGCGTCAGCGGCTTACCCGCCGCCGTACGCCGATCCAGAGGGTACCGATAGTTCAAAACCTTCTGCTCGATACCTGACAGCTCGGCCTGATTGTCCTGGACAATCCGCTTGACCTCATCGGCGCAGTCTGACTCGTGCGACGCCTGCCGGCTCTGGGCGTGATCCGACCGCTCTAGCACCGGATCAAAATCCGTCGGGAACATCTGGCGATACTTCGAATACTTCATGCCCATGCGACCAAACGCCTTGAGAATCGAATCGCAAGCATACGTCGAAAACTTAAACGCCTTGGACACGTTGAACTTGTCGATCGCCCGCAACAGCACCATGTTGCCCTCGGACACCAGATCAACAAAATCCACGTCCGCCGCCCGCGGCCGCTTCGCCATCGCCAGCACCAGCGCCAGATTGAACTGCGCAATCGTCTCACGCAAACGATTCGCCTCGCGGTGCCAATGCAGCATGTCCCGCGCCTGACGGTCGGTCGGCAAACGATCACCCAGCTTGTCCTTCGCTTTCACCACCTGCATACGAGCAAAGTTGTACTGACGGAAAATCGCCCGTTCCTGTTTCGCCGTCAGCACCACGTTCGTCACGTTGCTGATCGCCGCGGAGTTCGAGATGTTCTCCATCGCCGGGTGATACCACGCAATGTTGGGGCTCGGCAGCGGCTCCGATTCCTCAAACACCTTCCGCCGGGCGCCACGCTCGTAGAACATTGGATCATCGATGTACTCGCTGCGCTCAGTGAGCAGTGCATTCAGTTCAGCCTGTTCCGACGGGCTGAATCGGCTTGTGCGCGGCGTGGGCGCCGCGCCAACGATCCGCCGTCGCAACTGATCCAAAGGAGAGTGAGATGTCGGAATCGTGTTCTTCATGGCGTGTTACCCTTATTCAGGGACTATTGCTGTCGGCTCAAAAAATCGTACTGTTTCAGTACGCTTTGCTGCCCGATTCGCATCGCCTTGTCTTTTGCCGCTCCACCTGTGTCGAGGGTCAACGCTTGGCCGCAACGGGCCCAAGGTGCCTGCCCGGAACTCGCTGTCGGCCAGCGTACCACTGTGCCGTAAGTCCAATATTTAACAGATTCTGCCGTTCATGTCAAGACTTTATAGCCCTGCTGGCCCCATGATTAACCTGCAACCTACACATGATGTACGCTTTGGACCGGTAATTAGTTCCGGACTTTGACGTTTGAAACGATTTAAATTGCCCAAAGTGAATTCATCGGCCGAATCACGCGCACCGCAAGAGAAGCGGATATTCACTACAACGTACGTTAAATAAATGACTTGCGCGTGACGACGCCCCTCAGGCCGCGATCAGCACCCCGGACATCCCTCACAACAGCTCCATCGCGCACGGACCCGGTCGAGTCGCGAAGAATGACGCGTTCGCTTCGGAATCGCTGTGCGCCGCCCTGTACTCCGCTCGCCACCGCTCCAGGAACGCCGGCGCGTCGTCCTCAGCAACCAGAGCGTACACGCTGCCCCCGAACCCAGCCCCGAAGGAACACGCCGAGTGCGCCCCGATGCGCCGCGCTGACTGAGCCAGAAACAGCGTTTCGGGGATCTGATTCTTAAGCTTGTGCTCATTGACCTGCATCGACTCATCCACGATCCGCCCCACCGCCTCCAGATCCCCCGCTGCCAGCGCATCCCCGCCGCGGGGCACCACATTCACCAGCTCATGATGAAACGCATCAAACCGGTCGATCAGGTCGCCCGGCGAGTATTCCGCGTGGTCCGACGTCCGCAGAATCTCACGCATCCGGTCCGCCGCATCGGGTGCCGATCGAATCGCCGCCGTGAGATGTGGATCGTCCCGTCCCGTGGCAGCATTCCACAGCTCCGTCGCTACACCCGTCAGCAATGCCGTCTTGTTGAATTTCGCCATCGCGTCGCCGGTCTTTTCTGCCGATACCCCGGACACCCCCACCGCAATCACCAACCGGCCGGGAAACACGATATCTCGCTCGAATCGCACCGGGCAATACGCGTATTGGCTCAACACCCCCGCCTTGCAGCACAGGATCGCCGTGTGATCCTCGCTGCCGCCGAACGTCCCCACACCCTTGTCGCCCACCAGCGTCCCGAAGTTCTGCCCGTTCTCCACGCAGCCCAGATACCCCGCCAGATCCGTCTTGCTGCTAATCTCACGCCGGTATGCTTCGTGCCTGTCAAATCGATTCACCGCGTTGGCACACAACCACGACCCAACCACCATCACGCTCGAACTGCTCATTCCCGATGCGCCCGGCAGATCGCTGGAAAACGCCAGATCCATCCCGCGCAGCTCACCGGGAAAGTTCCGAGCCGATCGACGCACCACGGTCATCGGGTAGTTCGCCCAGTGCCCCGCCGTGAGCGTCACGTCGCCGTCGTACTCGATCTCGATCGATTCACCCGTCCGGGGCGCGAACAGCCGGACCTGCCGATCATCGCGCGGAGCCGCCACGTAGCAGAATCCGCGATTCGTCGCCGCCAACGTCGTCGATCCGCCCGGATAGTCCGCATGTCGCCCAAATACGTCGATCCGACCCGGCAGAAAGAACGGTCGAACCTGCGTCTCCCCATCGTGCCCGGCTTCCCGCAACGCCGACGCACACGTCCCCAGCAGTTCCGCTTTCGACGCCGACGCATCAGCATCCAAGCCCGCCGCCGTGAGCACGCTCACCACCGCCGACACATCTTCAATCTGCGCTAGCTGCGTCGTCTCGCTCACAACGCCACCTCGACCGCCGCAAGACGGTCCGCCACGCCCGCGATGTCAGATCGGCTTGACAGATCCAACACCGGCAGTTTCACCGGCACCGCTCGGTACCGCCGACCCAAATGCCGCATCGAATACTCCACCGCATCCGGCAGCTCAAACTCGCCGCGTTTCGACTTCTCAATCGAGCGGCAGGCCTCAAATATCGACCCGTCGAAACGCCAGCAATTCAGGCTTACCCCGATCGGGTCGGTTAGCGACGCCATCGTCGCCGCGTCAGGCTTTTCAATAATACGCGACATGTACCCGTCATCATCCACCTGCACCACCGCGAACTTCGCGATTCGATCCGCCTCGATGTTGCTTCCTGTCACCATCGCCTGTCGATCGAACATCGCAAGCCCCGGCTCACTCAACGCCGCCAGCGCCGCCGTCGCCTCGGATGGATAGTAGTTATCGGAATTGATCACGAGCAGCGAATCGCCCGCCGCGAACGTCTCCGCCGACGCCACCGCGTTCGCCGTGCCCAGCGGATCCGCCTGCACCGCATACTCCACCGTCAGCCGGCTCAGACCCGCCTCACCGTCGTAATACTCACGCACCGCATCGTGTTCTGGGCCGATCACCAGACAGATGTGCCTGTACCCCGCATCCGCCAGCGCGTTCATCACGTAATCCAGGAACGGCCGACCCGTCCCGACCGGGATCAGCGCCTTCACGCCCGTCCCCGCGACCGCCGCCTGTGTCGCCGTCATCGCCGCCTGGTCGTCGTCCACACGCATCCGCGTGCCCAGGCCCCGTGCCAGAATCACCGCTTTGTCCATGATGCCTCCGACCACGTCAGGACGCGTCCCATCGATGCAACACCAACACTCAGCCCGCCAGGGACCGAGTATGTTGCCAATCTCCAAGCGCGCTGTCCAACCCGAGCCACGCGTCAGCTCTCCCAATCATCCCTAACGTTCGTGTCCATCGACACATCGACTGATTCCAGCCGCCGATTTACCCCTTCCACTCGCCTCCAGGCGAAATACGCTTGCCTGCTCGACAGTTATATCAGCCCATCCTCACAGAACCGAATGATCCGACTGACAGGTCCGTGCCACATCAGGGGACGACATATGGCCGCGCTTCGATCACGTCTCACCCACGCCATCGCCGCCAGCCTCCTTCTGACCGCGTTGGGCGGTTGCGGTACCGTACACCAGGTCGCCGCCGCGCCTTTCAAGGCTCTGGACACCGCCCATAACCTATCGAAGCTAGCCCTCCCGATCGCCGACGCTCAGGGCGCCGCGCTGGGACTGACCATTGATCTGTTGCGCACCGCTGCAGAGGGGACCGTCGACCACCTCGCCGCGACCGATAAGTGAATCCCGACCCCGCGACTCACTCCTCAGTGCCAATAAGACGGTTCCCCACGCCAATAACGCAGCTTCGCTCGCTTGCCCATATTCAAATCGCCCGACGCCGGGGGTCCGCCGACTCCCTCCACCCTCCATATCGCTGCATATTGCACCCCATGCCGCGAACCAACCCACCATATGGGACGTATAACCCCTGTGACAGGCAAGAATTTTTGGTTTTTCGCGAGATTTGTGTGTTGGAAGCGTTGCGTGAGGCCCCCTATACTGGTAAGATAGGGAAGCGTGGCAGGGGGAGAGGGGGAGTAGTGGTGCCAAGGAGCCAATGCAGGTGGGCGAACAGGGAGTGCCGCGGGCCGCAGGGGTGTATCGCAGGTCAGCGGGAAGCACGACGATCAGGGGACCGACCGTCGTTTTAAATTTAAGCCAAAATTGTGGACCGTAATGCGGACGTTGAACGACATTATAGAGAACACATGAATTCCCCCAGCGTCTATACCGATTAGCCGCTGATCACGAGTTTCTCCTTTCTTTCTCCTTTTCTCCTCCGCCGCGTCGTTGGGAAACCAGCGACGCGGTTTTCTCTTTCGCCCTGCTCACCCGCCCCCACTGCCGGTATCATGTCCCCTTGCATCAAGCACCACCTGATCAGTCCCCCTTAGGAGGTCTCCCCATGCCCGCCACCCCATCCACCATGCCCGGGCTTGGCACCCCAGCCCCTGATTTCGCTCTGCCCGATCCCGCCGGCCAAATCCATACGCTGGCCGACTTCGCCGATGCCAAGGCGCTGCTGATCGTCGTCATGTGCAACCACTGTCCCTACGTCGTCCACCTTGCCGACAAGCTCGCCGAACTTGCCCGCGACTATCAGCAAAAAGGCGTGGCCGTCGTCGGCGTCAACGCCAACGACATCGACAAACATCCCGATGACAGTCCCGAGAAGATGGCTGAAGAATCAAAGAAGCGCGGCTACACCTTCCCGTACGTCCACGATGCATCACAGCAACTCGCCAAGACGCTTGGCGCCGCCTGCACCCCGGACTTCTTCCTGTGCGACGCCGATCGCCGGCTCGCTTACCGCGGCCAGTTCGACGACACCCGCCCCGATCAGGGCGCCCCCACCGGCGCCGACCTCACCGCCGCCGTCGACGCACTCCTTGCCGGCCAACCGGTCCCCGCCGATCAGAAACCGTCACTCGGCTGCAACGTAAAATGGAAGCCCGGTAACGAACCGGCCTACGCCTGACACCGCCTCTGTCTCCTTGCGCCGCCGAACATTTGAAACCGATGCGGCCATGTCGCTGCTGAATGGGAGTACGACCAGATGAAAGCCTACGTCGCAGGCGAATGGGTAAGCGCCGATGAAATGATTCCGGTCCACTCGCCCTACTCCGGTGATCTCATCGACGAAGTGCCCGCCACGTCCGACGCGCAAGTCCAATCCGCGCTCGCCGCCGCCGTCGAGGGCGCTAAACAAATGGCCGCCCTGCCCGCTTCCGAGCGCCTGACCATCCTCCTGCGCGTCGCCGATCTGTTCGTCGAACGCGCCGAAGATCTCGCCCAGACTCTCAGCGCCGAACAAGGCAAACCCATCTCCGAATCGCGTGTCGAGGTGGCCCGCATGCCCGATCTGCTGCGCATCAGCGGATTCGAAGGTACCCAAGCCCGCGGCGAAACGCTCCCCCTCGACGCCCAGGCCGGCGCCGCCGGCAAGCTCGGCTTCACGCTGCGCGTGCCCTGCGGCATCGTCGTCGCCATCACGCCGTTCAACTTCCCCATCTTGCTCGCCGTGCACAAGCTCGGCCCCGCCCTCGCCTCCGGCAACGCCGTCATTCTCAAACCCCCGAATCTCACCCCACTCACCGGCCTGAAGGTCACCGAACTCTTCCTCGAAGCCGGTGTCCCCCCCCTCGGCGTGCAATGCCTCACCGGACAAGGCTCCCGCATCGGCCCCATGCTGTGCGCCGACCCGCGCGTCCGCAAGATCAGCTTCACCGGCAGCGCTCCGGTGGGCGAGCAAATCACCCGAGTCGCGGGCATCAAGAAACTCTCGCTCGAACTCGGATCGAACTCCCCCCTTATCGTCATGGCCGACGCCGACATGGATCAGGTCGCCAAGGCCACCGCCGTCGGCGGGTACTCTAACGCCGGCCAGGTGTGCATCTCCACCCAGCGCGTCCTCGTCGATCGCAGCACCTACGCCAACTTCCTCGACGCGACCAAGGCCGAAGTCCAGAAGATCAAAGTCGGCCCGTCCCTCGACGACGCCACCAAGCTCAGCGCCATGGTTAGCGAGACCGAAGCCCAGCGCGTCGAATCATGGGTGTCCGATGCCGTCGCCAACGGCGCCAACCTCATTACCGGCGGGCAGCGCGATAAGGCTGTCTACCAGCCCACCATCGTCGCCGACGTTGACCCCGCCATGCGCATCTCCTGCGAGGAACTGTTTGGCCCCGCCATCGCCGTTACTCCCGTCGACAACATCGACCAGGCCATCGCTCTGGCCAACGACTCACGCTTCGGCTTGAGCTGCGGCATCTTCACCCGCGATGTCAACGCTGCCATGCGCTTCGCCCGCGAAGCCGATTCCGGAAATGTCATGATCAACTGGCCGCCCCAGTGGCGCGCTGACTTCATGCCCTACGGCGGGTTCAAACAGAGCGGCATCGGCAAGGAAGGCCCGCGCTACGCCGTACAGGAAATGACCGAACTCAAAACCGTCGTCGTCCACGGCATCGACGACTGATCCCAAAACATCCGCCAACCAGAACTCAGGAACTCGTGACATGGCCAAGACCAGGAAGCTCCGTTTGACCGTCGGCCAGGCGGTGGCCCGGTATCTCAGCGTCCAGTTCTCCCAGCGCGACGCCCAGAAACAGCGACTCATCCCCGCCGTCTGTGGCATCTTCGGACACGGCAACGTCGCCGGCTTCGGCCAGGCCCTCGAGCAATACAACGACGTCCTGCCGTTCCACACCGGCTGCAACGAGCAGTCACTCGTCCATATCGCATCGGGCTTTGCCAAGGCCACCCGGCGAAAGCAGACTCTCGCCGTCGCCGCATCCATCGGCCCCGGATCCACCAACATGCTCACCGGCGCCGCGCTCGCCACCATCAATCGACTGCCCGTCCTGCTGCTCCCCTCCGATTACTACTGCACCCGCCATCAAGGCCCCGTCCTCCAGCAACTCGAACATCCCATCAACATGGACATGTCGGTCAACGATGCCTTCCGTCCGCTCTCGCGATTCTTCGATCGCATCACCCGGCCCGAGCATCTGCTCACCGCTCTGCCCGAGGCCATGCGCATCCTGACCGACCCGGCCGAAACCGGCGCCGCCACGATCAGCCTGCCCCAGGATATTCAGGCCGAGGCCTACGACTATCCCGCGCACTTCTTCGAGCCCCACACCTGGCGCATCGAACGTCGCGTCCCCGACCCCCAGCGCATCGATGAGGCCGTCAAACTGCTCAAGCGCGCGCGCAAGCCCCTCATCCTCGCCGGCGGCGGCATCCACTATGCCGAGGCGTCCAACGAGCTGCTCAGGTTCGCCGAATCGTTCGGCATCCCCGTCGGCGAAACCTTCGCCGGCAAAGGCGCGATTCAAAAACGCTCCGACATCCAACTCGGCGCGTGCGGCGTCTGTGGCAGTGCCGCCGGCATCAGTTTCATGGCCGAAGCCGATCTCGTGTTCTGCATCGGGACGCGCCTCACAGACTTCACGACCGGCTCTCAGTCCGCATTCCAGAATCCCAGCGTCAAGTTCGTCGGCATCAACGTCACCGGGCACGATGCATTCAAACAAGGCGCGTTGCCCATCGTCGCCGACGCTCGAGAGGCGCTCAAAGCACTCAGTCGCAAAGCCAGATCCGCCGGCGTCAAGCCGCGCACCCAATGGGCCCAGCGCGCCCGCAAGGCCTACGACGCCTACCGCGCCCACCTCAATAAAGTTGAATTCAAATCCGCCAGGGGCGACCTGCTCGGCCAAGCGCACCTCGTCGGCATCGTCAACGACATGTCGCAAAAGGGCGACACCGTCGTCGGCGCGTCCGGCACTTTGCCCGATACCACCACCAAGATGTGGGACACCAACAACGGCACCCGCGCCTTGCTCGAGTTCGGCTACTCCTGCATGGGTTACGAAATCCCCGCCGGCATCGGCACGCGCATGGCCCAGTCCAGAGGCGAAATCTACGTCATGGTCGGCGACGGCGCGTATCTGATGAACCCCACCGAGATCGTCACCGCCGTGCAGAACCGACTCAAGATCACCGTCGTCCTGTCAGATAACCACGGCTTCCAGTGCATCCACCACCTTCAGAAATTCAAGACCGGCAACAGCTTCTCCAATGAACTGCGCATGCGCGACAAGAAGACCGGCCGACTCACCGGTAACTTCGTCCCCCTCGACCTCGCCAAAGTCGGCGAAGGCCTTGGCGCTCGCACCTGGCATTGCCAAACCGAACAGCAGGTCCGCGATGCACTCACCGAAGCCCGCGCTGAGAAACAGAGCTGCGTCATCCTCGTCGACAACGACGTGCTCCGCGGCTCGCAACCCGCCGGCACATGGTGGGACGTCGCCCCGGTGGAAACCGGCGGCTCAGCCTACATCAAGAAGAACCGCGCCGACTACGATCGCGATCGCGATCGCCTCCAGCGCCTGCACTACTGATCGCGAGGATCACCATGGATATCAAGGTCGGCAGCGCGCCCGACAACTGGGGGGTCTGGTTCCCGGATAACCCCAAACAGACCCCGTGGGACCGCTTCATGGACGAGATCGTCGAGGCCGAATACGAATGGATCGAGCTTGGCCCTTACGGCTACCTCCCCACCAACATCAATCAACTCCGCGATGAACTAGACAAACGCAATCTCAAAGTCAGCGGCACCTTCGTCATGGGCGATCTCACCGACCCGTCCGGTTGGCCCAACGTCGAACAGCAACTCCTCGGCGCCGGCGAAAACCTCGCCGCCCTCGGCGCGCCCTACCTCGTCCTCATCGACGACGTCTACACCGACCTGTTCACCAACGAACCGCTCCGCCCCGACCAACTCAACGGCGACCAGTGGCAGCGTCTGTTCGACACCGCCCACCGCGTCGCCACCATCGCCCGCGACCAGTTCGGCCTCAAAGTCGTCTTCCATCCCCATGCCGAAACCCACGTCGAAACCGAAGAGCAGATCGAACGCTTCCTCGATAATACCGACCCCGCTCTCCTGCCCCTCTGCCTCGACACCGGCCACCACGAATACCGCGGCGGCGATTCCATCCGCTTCCTGGCCGATCACCATGATCGCATCGATTACCTTCACCTCAAGAGCGTCGACGGCGAACTGCGCGACCGCGTCAACCGCGAGAACATCCCCTTCGGCAAGGCCGTCGGCATGGACCTGTTCTGCGATCTCGCCGAAGGCACCGTCGACTTCCCCGCCCTCGCCGCCCTTCTCAAGAAGATCGATTTCACCGGTTTCGCCATCGTCGAGCAGGACATGTTCCCCTGCCCATTCGATAAGCCTCTGCCCATCGCCAAACGCAATCGCCAATACCTGCGCGAAGCCGGCATCGGTTGACCCTGAAAGGATCACTCCATTGAAGACCGCGTTAGTGTCCTGGCTGGCCCAACCCAGACCCGACTGGGTCACCACCAAAATGCAGGCCCTCGACTGCGACTTCGTCGAGCGCGATTGCCAGACGTCCGATCAGGCCATGAAACTCGCCGCCGACGCTGACATCATCTGGGTCATGGGCGGCTGGACCGGCATCACCGCCGACATGCTCCCATCCTTCAAGAATTGCGGTGCGATCATTCGTAGCGGCAGCGGCACCGACAACATCCCCGTCGACGCGGCGAGCGAACTGGGCATCATGGTCTGCAACACCCCCGGCGCCACCGCCATCCCCGTCGCCGAACACGCCGTCGCCCTCATGCTTGCCGTCGCCCGTGAAATTCCCAAGTGGAATCAGGCCGTCAAGAACGGCCAGTGGAATCTCGACCACCCCACGCCCGTCCGCCGCATGAACACCGCCACCGCCGGCCTCATCGGTTTCGGCGCGATCGCCCGCAACGTCGCCCTGCGCCTCGCCCCGTTCAACATGAACATCATCGCCCACGATCCCGTCGTCGACCCCGACCTGATGCGCAGCCTGAACGTCGAACCTGTCACCCTCGAACAGCTCTACGCCCAATCCGATTACATCTCCATCCACTGCCCGTTGCTCGATTCCACGCACCACCTCATCGACGAAGCCGCCCTCCGCCGGATGAAGTCCACCGCCGTGCTCGTCAACACGGCGCGCGGCCCCATCGTCGATACCCAGGCCCTGGCCAAAGCACTCACCGAAGGCTGGATATGGGGGGCCGGCATCGATGTCCTCGAAACCGAACCCGCCGACCCCAACGATCCGCTGCTCAAACTGGACAACGCCATCCTCACCGCCCATGTCGCCGGCTATCACGCAACCATGTTCGATACATTCTGGAATCTCTCCATCGAAATCGTCGCCGACCTGATCGCGGGCCGTCAGCCCGTCTCCGTCGTCAACGCACACCTCAAACCGCGCTGGTCGCTCACCCCCCGTTAGCGACCTTTCCAGCGGGCACCACCAACCACAGGGACAGACCTCAATGGCAAAGACGATTGGCGTGGGCGTGATTGGCATGGGATGGATGGGATCGGTGCACAGCCGATCCTATCGAGCCGTGCCCGATCGGTTCGCCGATTCCGGCCTCAAACCCCGCCTCGTCATCTGCGCAGATGAAGTCGAATCCCGCGCCCAACAAGGCGCCAAACAGTTCGGCTTTGATGCCTGCACCACCGATTGGAAACAGGTCATCGCCCACCCCGACGTCGACGCCATCAACATCGCCGCGCCCAACAATCAACACGTCGAGATCGCCACCGCCGCCGCCCAAGCCGGCAAACACATCTTTTGTGAGAAACCCGTCGGCCGCAGTCCACAGGAAACCGCCGCCATCGCCGCCGCCGCGCACAAAGCCGGCGCAATCACCGGCGTCGGCTACAACTACCGCTGGGCGCCCGTCGTGCAATATGCCCTCCAACTCATCCGCGACGGCGCCCTGGGCCAACTCACCCACTATCGCGGCCGATTCCTCGTCGACTACGGTTCCGATCCCCACGGTGTCCTCTCCTGGCGATTCCGGCGCGAGCTCGCCGGTATGGGCACCCTCACCGACCTCATGTCTCACGCCGTTGACATGGCCCACATGCTCGTCGGCCCAATCCAGCGCGTCGTCGGCCAGCACAAAACCTTCATCACCGAACGACCCCTTGTCCCCGCCGGATCAGGCACCCATTTCTCCCGCGGCGACGACAAAAGCCCCACCGGACCCGTCACCAACGAAGACTACGTCGGCGTCCTCGCCCAATTCCAGTCCGGCGTCGTCGGCACCTTCGAAACCTGCCGAGTCATCAAGGGCCACGGCTGCGAGATGGCATTCGAACTCAACGGCACCAAGGGCGCCCTGAAGTGGAACTTCGAACGCATGAACGAACTGCAACTGCATCTGCCCGATGACAACCCCGCCCACGATGGCTTTCAGATCCTCCCCGCGGCTCCCAACCACCCCGGGTACGCCCGCTTCAACCCCGGCCCCGCCATCTCCATGAGCTACGAGGACCTCAAAGTCATCGAGGCCTACCAATTCGCCAACTCCATCGCGAACCGGCGACAGGGCCAGCCCGGCTTCGCCGAAGCCGTCGCCGTCGCCGAAGTCCAGGACGCCGTCGCCCGCTCATGGCAGACCGATCGCTGGGAAGACGTCACGCCGATACCGTCAACCTGATAAGAGCCACTCGACAGCTCCGAGGATCCCGCCATGCCCAACCCCCGCGCGGTTTGGGGCCTGCTCAGCACCGCCCGCATCAACGAACGCGTCATCCCCACCATTCGCGCCAACGACCGCTGCGAACTCCGCGCCGTTGGCAGCCGAACGCAATCATCCGCCAACGCCTTCGCACAACACCATGATATCCCCGTCGCACACAGTTCCTACGAATCCCTCCTCGCCGACCCCGATATCAACATCATCTACATCACACTCCCCAACGCCCTGCACGCCGATTGGGCAATCAAAGCCGCCGACGCCAGCAAGAATGTTCTGTGTGAAAAACCCCTCGCCCTGACCGCCGACGACGTCGATCGCATCTTCGATGCCGCTCAACGCAACAACGTCGTCATCCAGGAAGCCACCATGATGCGCTTCCACCCCCAGACCCGCCGCCTCCAACAGATGATCGCCGACGGTGTCATCGGCGACGTGCAACTCATGCGCGGCGTCATCACCTTCGCCCTCCATCGGCAATCACAACGATGTTCCGCCGGTCGGAGAGCATCGGGTAGGCTTCTCCCTTTTGCTCCGGGAAGAACTTCTGGATCGTCGTGAACACGATCCCGCCAGGGAAACGGCGTTCACAGTCGATAGGTCGAACGGACAATGTCGGGAAACGTGCCGCCAAGAAACTGCGTGATCTCAAAGCATCGGAACTCGAATCGA
>NYZD01000077.1 GCA_002685935.1 Planctomycetaceae bacterium
CCCGCCGCTGAAATCCTCCTGCCACGGCGGGACGCCGCTGCCCCAGAATGCGAAGACGTGGCCGTCGTCGCCGGACCACGTGTCGGTGGCGGGATCGTAGAAGGAGTCGTATCGGCCGTTTTCGTTGACGTCGAGCCCGAAGAAGAATCTCGGCGCGCCGCCGGTGATTCGGCCCGCCTCACCCATGTAGTTCGCTTCGATGCGCTGCACGTCGCGCCACAGCACCTCTTCCTCGGGAAACCACAGGACGTCGGCGCCGGTCATGTTGAGGGTCAGGGGCAGTTCGCCCTCGCTTTTCATGCGCAGCAGCGCATTGTCGTCGTCGCCGACGATGTCGATCGCATCGCCGCCGAACTCCCTGAAGATGAAGTTACTGTTCTTCGCGGAAGCGGGGATCGCCACCGCCAGTATCATCGCACCAATCCACACGGCGGTCATGTTTCTCGTGCTCTGGTTCATAGCGTGCCTCCCGTTCAGTTGCCATACGTTCCAGCATGTCGCGCGAGCCGTCACGCGAAATCCGCTCTAACTGGCGGCGTGACGATGCGCTGCGCCCGGGACGGTCCCGAGCGGTCAAGCAACCAGTATATCCGGAAACCCGTTCCAGTGGAGCGGTTTCTCGGGTCTTGAGCTTCTAATCTCGGCAATATGAGCGGTCCTGGTGACTGGCTGGGGCGCTCGGACCCCCGTTTGGGCGGGCCTGTGGGCGCGCCGTCGCCGAGCGGCTGGTGGGTCCCGTCCGGGATCGGCCGTGATTGGCGTGATCATCCGGACGCCGCGGCAGGTGGTGGCAGCGGAAGACGGTGGATGCGTTGGAGAATCATCAGTCGCTGTCGCCGGAGGAGCTGAATACGCGGGCGGCGGGGTTGCGTGGGGTGTGAGCGCGGCGGGGTATAAGCGAGGCGTGAATCGATTAAGCTTGTCGGCGAGTCACATCGGCGACGAGGGATTCATGCGCCATGGCCCATTTGCTTTCGGTTGACACGTGGGAATCGCAACAGAGCGCGGCGTTCACGACGCATGTCGACGCGCGGGAACTATTGGTCGTGGCGCATCCGTTTGCGCTGAGCGTGGACGACGGCGGCGGGGGGTGGTCGACGACGGTTGATGTGGCGTCGCTGACGGAAGGGCAGGCGGAATGGCGGCCGGGCGATGCGTTGTACGTTTCGTTCTATCAATCGGACAACTATTCGGGGGGCGTGGGCGAGGGGCCGGTGCACGGGGCGCAGGCGTTCATCGGTCATCGGTTCAAGCAGTTGCTGGTGAATGATGAGGTGGTGTGGGAGCGGGACGTGGCGGATGAGGAGTTGACGGGGTCGCCGTTGGTGCATGAGCCGTCGGAGCATTCGTTCAACACGGACTCGGCGGAGCCGGCGTTCGCGGATCCGTATGTGCTGGTGGATATCGGTGAGCAGGCGGCGGCGGTGGAGGCGCTACGGATCACGCTGCGGGTGTTGGACAAGGTGGCGAGCACGACGGCGTTGCCGGACGATTTTTACAAGCGGTTTGTCTGGAGTGGGTTCAACCCGGCGGCGCGATCGCGCTGACGACGGCTGTGATCAGTCGCTGGCGGGACGGTTCGATTCGGTGGTTGTTGTGTTCGTTTGTCGCGCCGGTGAAGGGACGGTACTGGCTGACGCGCGGGGGCGAGGCGGTTGCGCCGGCGGGGGCGGTGACGGTGGATGAGTGCGCGGAGGCGATTGAATTGCGGAACGGGGTGGTGTCGGTGCGGGTGGGGCGGGGGCCGGGCAGTGGGGTGATTGAGTCGATTCAGCGGGGGGATGGGCCGGGGCTGGGGCCGATGGATCTGTCGATCAAGTTGAATCGTGTGGGTTGGCGGGATCAATTCACGGCGGAGCGGTGTGAGGCGGTGGTTGAGGAGGCGTCGGCGGTGTGCGCGATCGTGCGGATCGAGGGGGAGATGGTGCTGCGCGGGTCGGGTGGGCATCTGGGGCATGGCAGTGATGCGCCGATGGCGGCAGCGGAACGGGCGCTGAAGCGGTTTGGGCCGTTCCGGATGCGGCTGCAGGTGTGGGCGGGGTTGCCGCAGGTGCTGGTGGAGTGGCGATTGATCAATGAATCGGATCAGTCGATGGCGATGCTGTTGGACTGGTCGGCGCAGTTGAGGTTGCCGGATCTGGAAGAGTCGGTGTTGGATTTCGGTCCGATGGCCAAGGGGCAGGACGGGTGGGATCCGGGTGAGGCGGCGACGGGAGAAGGTGACGCGACTGAAGAACTGCGGGCGGTTCCGCTTTATCGGGATGCGGAGTGGAGCGTGCGCCAGGAGCGGGAAGATCAGGCGCGGCTGTATCACAACATCGCGTGGACGGGGACGGTGAAGCATGCGGCGGGTTTTGTGAATTTGCGTCATGCGTCGGTCGGGTTGGTCGGGGCGATGCGGTGGTTCGCCGAGGAGTTTCCCAAGGGGATCGTGGTGAAGCCGGAGTTGCTGTCGCTGGCGGTGATGCCGGAGGCGGAGGGGGCTTTGTCGTGGACGCACGATCGGCCGCACGTGCGGATCGGGCGGGGTGAGGGGAAGCGGTCGACGTTTGGTTTGCTGGTTCATGACGGTCAGTTGGATGCGGCGGAGGCGGAGCGGTTTAACGGGTGCGTGCAGGATCCGCCGCGGCTGTTCGATCGGGATTGGTTTGTGGATTCGGGGGTGTTCGAGGTGGCGCCGCGACGGGATCATCCGTGGCTGACGGATTGGGATCGCAAGGTGACGGGGGTGATTGCGAGCACGGGGATCGACGTGGAGCGGCGCGGGCATCGTGAGTATTGGGATACGCATTGGATGAATGATTACCGCACGCGGAGCCATCAGGGGTTGCGGCAGTTTGTGGAGACGGGCGACGTGCGCTGGCTGCGTTATTTTGAGGCGGTGATCACGCACCATCGCGACGTGGACATCATTCACTATTGCCCGGAGCATCCGGAATGGGTGGGCCACGCGCACACGTCGGGGGAGGATCACACGTCGCGCGGGCCGAATGAGAATGTGGGAACGAACACGGATGGGTTATTGGATCATTACTTGCTGACGGGCGATCCGGACAGTCTGGAGGCGGCGCAGGGGCTGGCGGAACATCTGTTGAATCTGAATCCGTGGGAGCGTTGTTCGCGCTGCGTGGGTTGGCCGCTGGGGCAGATCGCGCGGTGGTACGACCAGACGGGCGATGCGCGATTCAAGTCGCGCCTGGATGATTTGCTGGACGCGGCGCACGCATACATTGAGCCGCGGCGGGGGGTGTTTTCGGAGATTCATGGTGTGTGGAACTATCGGGGGACGGTGCCGTTCATGACGGATTATCTCGCGTACGGGTTGATTCGGTATCACCGATTGACGCACGACGAGCGGGCGCTGCGTTTGCTGCGGATGTTGCTGGATGGGTTGTGGGCGGAGTCGCGCGTGAAGCCGGGGATGTTTGTTTACAGTCCGTCGCCGGAGACGAACGGGGTGATGGAGGACGGCACACCGACGGCGCAGCCGGCGGTCGACACGATGGGGTTGGCGGGGTACCTGTATTTGACGACGGGGGATGCGGCGTGTCTGGCGCGCGCGCGGGAGAGTTACGAAGCGGTGATGGACGACGCGGTCGAGACGCCGGTGAGCATGGATCACATGACGATGGTGTGCTGGGGGCTGCGGGCGCTGGTGGCGGATCAGAATGAACCGGCGTAGACGCTTTGCAGGAAGGTCATGGTGTGCATGAGGCGGGGGGCGTCGGGGATACTTTTGAGGTGTTGTTGGATCTGGACGAGGCATCCGATGTTGCCGGCGACGACGAGGTCGGCGCCGGTGGCGCGGATGTGGTCGACTTTGTGGCGTCCGAGTTCGGCGGCGACATCGGGGTGATCGATGTTGTAGGTGCCGGCGGATCCGCAGCAGAATTCGCCGTTGGGGATTTCGACGACGGTGACGCCCTCGATGGCGTTGAGCAGATTGCGCGGCGCGTCGCGGACGCCCTGGGCGTGGGCGAGATGGCAGGCATCGTGATAGGCAATGGTGATGGGCTGATCGAGCGGCGGCGGGGGGGTGAGGCCGAGGTTGTCGAGGAAGACGGAGACGTCGACGACGCGGTCGGCGAATTGCCGGGCGCGATGTTCGTCGGGTGTGCCCTTGAACATGAGGGGGTATTCGTGCATGCCGGAGCCGCAGCCGGCGGCGTTGGAGATGACGGCGTCGATGCTGTCGCTGAACACATTGAGATTGTGGCGGGCCTGTCGGCGGGCGAGGGCCCCGTGGCCGTTGTGCCAGGCGAGCGCTCCGCAGCAGCCCTGGTCGGGGGGGACGTGGACCTCGACGCCGTTGGTTTGGAGGACATCGAGGGTGGCGCGGCTGATCTGAGGTTCGATGACGGATTGCACGCAGCCGGTGAGCATGGCGACGCGGGCGCGGGGTTTGGCCTGGGGTGGATTGACGCGGGGCAGCGGGTCGCGGGGCGGGAGTCTGGCGGGCAGCAGTTCCAGCATGGCGCGCATCGGTTTGGGCATGATGCCGGTGAACGGTTTGGCGAGGCGGCCCATGCGCGCGGCCCATCGGAAGCGGCCGGGGTAGGGGAGGGTGCGCATCATCATGGACTGGCGGAGGCGATGGGTGAGGGAACGCTTGCCCTGTGATTCGAGGGTTTCGCGGAAGGGTCCGACGAGGTCGCCGTATTGCACGCCGGAGGGGCAGGCGGTGACGCAGGCGAGGCAGCCGAGGCAGGGATCGATGTGGGCGGAGACTTCGTTGAGGTGGAGGTCGCCTTCGAGGACCTGCTTCATGAGGATGATGCGGCCGCGCGGGGAGTCCATTTCCTGACCGAGCACGCGATAGGTGGGGCAACTCGATAAACAGAAACCGCAATGCACGCAGGCTTCGACGGCTTTGACCATCGACGGGCCGGCGGCGTTGAGTTGATCGAGTTGGATCTTGTGATGCATGGTTATGAGAAGTCCGGGAAGCGATGCGTGGGGTCGAGCGCGGTTTTGACGCGCTGCATGAACGGGCGGGCGGGATCGACGCCGAGGCGGATGCGTTGGGCGTCGCCCCGGATGACGAGGCCGGATAGCTGGTCAGCGCTGAGGTGTTGATCGAGGCCGTCGAGGGGTGCGGCGGACGGCCAAGCGATCCAGGCGACGTTGCCGGCGGCGGCGTAGCGGCGGGTGGCGCCGGCGGATTCGAGGTGGGCGTCGAGCGCGGCGATGCGTTTGGGGGTGAGGGGGACTTTGACCAGGGCGGTGTCGGCGGGGGCCCAGGTGAATGCGTTGGCGTCGTCCCACCAGGTGGGTCCGTCAACATCGGTGAGGGCGGCGGCGGGATGGTCGATGGTGTCGGACAGGCGGGCGATGCGCTGCGGGAGGGACGCGGGTTCGCCGGCGAGGCGCAGGTACAACGTGGCGGGGGGTTCGAGGTCCAGGGCGTGCAGATCCCATGGCTCACTGGTGAGTCGGCAGATCAGGTCGATCGCGGCGTCGAGGTCCGGCGCGTCGACGCGGAGGGTGGTAAAGGATTCGGGTTTGGGGAAGACCTTGAAAGAGAGTTCGACGAGGATGCCGAGTCGACCAAGGCTGCCGATCATGAGTTTGGGCAGGTCGAAGCCGGCGGCATTTTTGACGACGGTGCCGCCGCCGCGGACAAGTTTGCCCTGGCCATCGATGAAGCGGACGCCGACGAGGAAATCGCGGACGCCGCCGAAGCGGAGCCGGCCGGGGCCGCTGAGTCCGGCGGCGACGGTGCCGCCGATGGTGGCGCCGGCGTCGGCGAGCGGGGGATCAAAGGGCAGCCACTGGCCGTGTTCATTGAGCGTTTGGGCGATTTCTTGAAGCGTGGTGCCGGCGAGCGCGGTGATGGTGAACTCGCCGGGGTCGTAGGCGGAGACGCCTCGGACGGCGGTGAGGTCAAGTGGGGTGACGTCGGCGTTGGTCCGGCTGAGCGCGGGTTTGGTGTTCGCGCCGCGGGGCAGGACATGCGGATGATCCAACACGCACTGTGAGACTTCATCAATGGTGGTTGGATGCGCGGGCATGGGTGCGACTCGGGGTAGGGCGGTGATGGGTTTAAGCGGATTGCATGGCGGCGGCGGATTGTTCGGCGGGTTCGGGCAGAAGCATCTTGCCGGTGTTGGCGACGCCGGCGGGGTCCATGGCGTGGTGGAGTCGGCGCATGACGGTCATGTCGTGTTCACTGAACATCCGGGGGAGGAATTCACGTTTCTCCACGCCGATGCCGTGCTCGCCGGTGACGGAGCCGTTCATCTCGATACACATGGTGAGGATCTCGGCGGCGAGTTGTTCGGCCCTGTGCATGGCGCCTGATTGGCGTCCGTCGTAGAGGATCAGGGGGTGGAGGTTGCCGTCGCCGGCGTGGAAGACGTTGGCGCAGCGCAGTTGGTGGGCATCGGCGAGTTCTTCGATGCGCTGGAGGGCTTCGCCGAGTCGGCTGCGGGGGACGACACCGTCCTGGACGATGTAGTCGGGGCTGAGTTGGCCGACGGCGGAGAAGGCGCACTTGCGTCCTTTCCAGATGGCCAGGCGCTGGGCGGCGTCGGCGGCGACGTTGACCTGGGTGGGATTGGTCTGGTCGATGATCTGGGTGAGTTGTTGGCGCTCGACGGCGACCTGTTCATGGGCGCCTTCGAGTTCGACGATGAGGACGGCTTGGGCGCCGGGGGGGAAGTCGGCGTTGACGGAAGCTTCGGCGGCGTCGAGGGCGAGACGGTCCATGATCTCCAGCGCGCCGGGCAGCAGTCCGGTGGCGATGATCTTCGCGACGGCGTCGCCGGCTTCGGCGGTGGAGCGGTAGCCGATCAGGACGGTGTGATAGGCTTCGGGCCTGGGCACGAGGCGGAGGGTGATCTCGAGGGCGATGCCGAAAAGTCCTTCGTGTCCGACGAAGAGGCCGACGGCATCGGGGCCGACGGATTCGAGACTGTCCGAGCCCATCTCGACGATGTCGCCGTCGGCGAGGACGGCCTTGATCGCGAGGACATGGTTGGAGGTCATGCCGTACTTGAGGCAATGCGCGCCGCCGGAGTTGAAGGCGACATTGCCGCCGATGGTGCAGATCTGCTGGGAAGAGGGGTCGGGGGCGTAGAACAGGCCGAAGGGCTGGGCGGCATCGGTGACGGCGTTGTTGGTCACGCCGGGCTCGACGACGGCGATGCGCTGATCGGGATCGAGTTTGAGCACGCGATTGAGTCGATTGAGTGCGATGACGATGCCGCCTTCGACGGGGACGGAGCCACCGGAGAGGCTGGTGCCGCTGCCGCGGGCGACGAAGGGGACGGCGGTGTCGCGGCAGATGCGGACGGTGTCGATGACTTCGTCGGCGGATTGGACGAGGACGACGGCGCGCGGGGTGACGGCGAAGGCGGTGAGTGCGTCGGATTCATAGGGCGCGAGTTGGCCGGGCTCGGTGAGGAGCCGGTCGGGGCCGAAGCGCTCGGCGAGCCATGGCATGAGTCGCGCAGCGTCCATCGTTTTGTTGCCTTTCAGGCGATGGCGACGCCGGCGTCGCGGTAGACGGCGGCGGCGGCATCGAGGGCCGCGCCGGGTGACAGGTTGCCGATCTGCTGAGTGAGGATGGATTCGAGTGCGGCGGTGCAGAGCATGACGTTGGCGGGTCGGCTGGCGTGTCCCATGAGGCCGATGCGCCAAGCGGCGCTCTTGAAGGGCCCGAGGCCGGCGCCGATTTCGATGTTGTAGTCGTTGAGCAGTTGCTTGCGGACGGCGGCGTCGTCGACACCGTCGGGAATGTGGACGGCGTTGAGGGTGGTCAGGGAATGTTCGGGGACGTAATTGAGGCCCATGGATTCCATGGCGGCGCGGAGGGCGAGGTGATTGAGGCGATGGCGGGCCACGCGATTGTCGAGGCCTTCTTCGACGATGATCAGCAGGGCTTCGCGGAGGGCGTAGGTCATGTTGATCGGGGCGGTGTGGTGATAGACGCGATCGGCGCCCCAGTAGTTTCGGAGCATGGCCATGTCGAGGTACCAGCTTTGGACTTTGGTCTTGCGCCGGTCCATGGCCTCGACGGCGGCGGCGGAGAAGGTGACGGGGGCGAGGCCGGGCGGGCACGAGAGGCATTTTTGCGTGCCGGAGTAGCAGGCGTCGATGCGCCAATCGTCGACGGCGACTTCGGCGCCGCCGAGCGAGGTAACGGTATCGACGAGGAATAGGGCGCCGGCGTCGTGGACGAGGTCGGAGATTTCGGTAAGGGGTTGATGAGCGCCGG
>NYZD01000078.1 GCA_002685935.1 Planctomycetaceae bacterium
CCGCGCCGCGTCCGCCATCGCCGCCACCAGTTCGCGCGTGAATCGCCCGAACCCGCGCCGGTTCGACCAGCAACTGCAATCAATGCCGATTTTCAAATGGCCCGTGGAAATGACTCGCTCGTCCGCGCCGCCGCTAGCGCGTCCTGATCCCGACGATCCGGTTGTAAACCATCCCGATCGCCCAGCCGACGAACCCCGCCGCGGCAAAGCCCCAGAAGAACCCGATCACCGCGCCGCCCCACGTCACGTCATAGCCAATGAAGTAATTGTTCAGCAGCCTCAGGTTCTGACCCGTGTATGCCTCCGACCCGGGCTCGGCTTCAATCAGAAGAATCGCCGTCATCGCGAACAGCCCGATCCCGCCGACCAGGCCGAACACCAGCCCCAGCACCGCCGCCTTCAGCCGCGCCACCGCGCGGTTCACCTGATGTTGCAATGCCGCCGAATCATCCGTTGCGTTCTGTTCGTTCATCAGACCTCATCCAGTATCTGTCGCGTCCGTTTCGTCACCGCGCTGCGCCGAACGTAATACGCATATCCGTCGATCAACAGGTTGCGCATCGTCGCGCCCAGGAATCCGACAAAGAACCCGCCGATCGCCGCCTCAACCGTGCCCAGGATCGCGCCGCGCCACGTCACGTCGTAACCGAGAAAGTAGTGACCCGGCAGCGAAAGATGCGGCCCAACCATGTCCCCGTCCCTGACCAGCAGCACCGCGCTGGCCACGAACATCCCCAGCCCCATCACGA
Organism: Planctomycetaceae bacterium; assembly: GCA_002685935.1. Taxonomy (GTDB): domain Bacteria; phylum Planctomycetota; class Phycisphaerae; order Phycisphaerales; family Zrk34. Next base: position 750 of record NYZD01000078.1, read on the forward strand.
TCGCCACCGCCGCGCCCAACGCCGTCTTGTCCAGCGGCGCGAACGCCGCCGCGATCATCTCATCCAGCGTCGGAGCCCGCCCCGACGCGTCCATCACCGCCTGCGGCACGCCGCGATCACCGCTCACCGAAGAGGCCTCCCCTTCTTCGTGATACGCCTCATCCACATTCACCGCCCACACGTCATGCGCGTCGCCGACGATGTTCCGCGCCGCGTACACCGCCGTGAGCATCGAGTGATCCTGATTGTTGTATCGGTGCTGACCGTTCCGCCCCACCGTCTGGAAATTCTCCAGCGTGTCCAGGTACTGCCGCACCGTCGCCAGATTCCCCGGGTACGTCTGGTCGTACACCGGATACGCCTTGCGCATCCGCACCACCGTGCCGTCCTCCACCTCGTGGGGCTCGATCAGCCCCAGCTTCACGCACTCATCCCGCCCCAACTCGATCAGCTTCTCGTCCGGCCATGTCCACAAATCGTCGCTGTCCCACAGGAAATACTCCAGCCCCAGCGACGACCGTGATGCATCCGGCACCATGTGCGGACTCCAGTTCTTGTAGTTCTGGATCCGCCCCATCAGGATGTCCGATGAATGAATGTAAATCCAGTTATCCGGGAAAATGTCCTCCCGATTCACGATCAACACCACCGTCAGAAAATCGCGATACGTCAGTCCGTCCGCCGCACGCACCACGTCCTCCGGCGGCAGCGGGTCCAGCGCGTGAATCAACTCCCGCAGCGGCATCGACGAGATGAACTGCTCCGCCCCGAATTCCGCCCGCTCACCGTTCGTCGTGCGCGCCGAAACAGATTCCACCCGCCCCGCTCGATGATGAATCTTGTCCACCAGAATCCCGCGCTGCGTCGGGTTGCCGCTCTCGTTGAGAATCGCTTCACACTTCTCCCACATCATGCCCGGCCCAAGCCGCGGATACTGAAACTCATCGATCAGCGTCGTGATGATGTGCCCATCCTTATCCTTGCCCCCCGCCTTGCCCACAAGCGCGTTCCGCAACGCCTCGGTCAGCGACAGGTTCTTGATCCGCTGCGCCGCCCAGTCCGCGGAAATCTCGCGGCACGGAATCCCCCACACCTTCTCCGTGTACGTCTTGAAAAAGATCTCGTACAGCCGCCGGCCGAACCGGTTCGTCACCCATTGCTCGAAGTTGTCCTCCGGCCGCTGCGGGAACAGCCGCGCCCGCGCGTAGCTCGCGCCAATGATCCCCGCCTCGACCATCCCCAGCCCCGCCAGCGCGTTGACCGCCTTCAGCGGGTAGTCAAAGAACTTGCCATCGTAGAAAATCCGCGACATCCGCGGCCGCAGCAGAAAATCTTCATCCAGCATCTCATGCCATAACTCATTGATCAGCGGAACTTTGGAGAAAAACCGGTGCCCGCCGATGTCGAACCGGTACCCCCGGTATTCCACCGTCCGGGAGATCCCGCCGACCTGATCGTCGGCCTCCAGAATGGTCGAATTCCAACCGAGCTTCCGCAACTCGTACGCACCGGTCAAACCGGCCGGGCCTGCTCCAATCACCAACGCCTGTGACATGCTGTTAAAAGGTCTCCTTCACTTCGCCTCAGCCCCCACTCGCGCCACAATCAGCCCGCACACCCGACACGCTCGCACCTGCGTCTCACCCGAATCCCTCGTTCAGATCGGCCGGATAAGTCCGCCGCCTGACCCGATTTACGGTCCATCTGCAAAAGTCCGGACAAGCTCCGCTCCCGTCGACCCCGCACGATGTCCGATATCGGGTCGATGAGCCATTTTCATACGTGTCCAGGGCCTGACCCACACCGATGGCCTGGCACAGCCCTGGCGGTAACATCGGCCGCCCCGCTGCGGGGCTTCACCCAATCGTCTCCATGCTCGGCGTCAAGGGCTCTGAGAGCTGACCCCCGCCGCAACCGCCCTTGACCGGCCATTTTCCCGGGAAAGGCCACACCCTCGACATCGCCAACGCTGCGCATTCTAACCCGACCCCCCAGCCTCTGCCAAGTCATTTATAAGCATGCTGCGGCGATCCAGCCCTTTGCAAGCGCTTTAGATGGCTGTGGTTGCAATGATTTATTGACGGCGCGCTCCGGTTTCGGGTATATTTAAGGCTCGTGACACTTCTCGCGGGGTTCGATAAGGGACGCTGATGTGACGCTGCCCGAGACCCAGATCGACGAATTGGCCCTTTGGCGCATCCTGGACGTCACGCGCCAGCTCGGCGCGCCCTCCGACCTTCAGGAGATGCTCGGCAAGGTCATCGACGCCGCCCGAGCGGTGCTCAACGCCGACCGGGGCACGGTCTTCTTATATGACGCGGAAACCAATGAGCTGTTTTCCACCATCGCGACCGGGTCCGACGAGATGCGCTTCCCCGCCGACGTGGGCATCGCCGGCGAGTGCGCTCAGAGGCGGCAGGTGATCAACGTGCCCGACTGCTACGCCGACCAGCGGTTCAACCCCGAGTTCGACCGCAAGACCGGATACCGCACCCGCTGTCTGCTGACCGTCCCGCTGATCGGATTCGATGACACGCTGGTGGGCGTGATGCAGATCATCAACAAACTCGAAGGCGTCTTCGATGCGACCGACGAGCAAATGGCGACCGCGCTGGCCGCCCAGTGCGCCGTGGCGCTGCAGCGGGCGCGGCTGATCGACGCCTACGTGGTGAAACAGAAACTCGAGCGCGATCTGGCCCTGGCCCGTGAGATTCAATCGAACGTCTTGCCCGAGAAACTGCCCGACGTGCCGGGGTACGATCTGGCCGGTTGGAACACCCCCGCCGACGAGACGGGCGGCGACATCTACGACGGCGTGGCGCTGGACGAACATCGCGCCGCGCTGCTGCTGGCCGATGCGACGGGGCACGGGATCGGTCCGGCGCTGAGCGTCACGCAATTCCGCGCGATGTTCCGCATCTCGGTGCGCCTCAGCGCGGATCTGGACACCGCGTTCGTGCAGATCAACGATCAACTCACCGAAGACCTGCCGGGCAATCGATTTGTCACGGCGTTTGTCGGTCAGCTCGACGGGCGCGCCCATCAGATTCGGTATCACGCCGGCGGACAGGGGCCGCTGCTTCACTTCCACGCGGCGGATCAGACGTGTACGTGGCTGGAGGCGTCGACGCTGCCGATGGGGATCATCGCGGGGCTGACGGTCGACCCGTCGCCCGATCCGATCGACATGGCGCCGGGCGACATCTTCGCGCTGATCAGCGACGGCATCTATGAATATCAGAATGCGGCCGGCGAGCAGTTCGATAACGATCGTGTGGGGCAGGTGTTCAAAGCGGGGCACGAGCAGACGATGGAGGCGCTGATCATGTCGCTGCGGGCGGCGGTGGCGGCGTTCGCCGGCGACGCGCCGCAGAACGATGACATGACCGTCGTGCTGATCAAACGGCTGGGGTGAGCGGAAGACTTATCGCATGTGAAATCGCGGTCCGGGTTTGCCGGCGACCGGTGCGCCCGTACAATTCGCGATCATGAGCGTCAACATCGCCATCGTGGGTCCCACCGGCTACACCGGCTTCTGGCTGATCCAGTTGTTGTTGCGCCATCCCGAGGCGGACATCACCTATCTGGCCAGCGGGCGTGAGGAGCTGCCGAACATCGCCGACGAGTTCCCGGAGTTTCTGGGACGCTGCAATCTGGATTGTCAGCCGATCGATGCCGGGGCGATGGCCCAGGTCGCGGACGTGGCGTTCGTGTGTCTGCCGCACAAGGCGGCGATGGAGCACGTGCCGGACCTGCTGAACGCGGGGCTGCGCGTGGTCGATCTGTCGGCGGACTATCGGCTCGATGATCCGGACGTGTACGAAGCGGCTTACCACACCGAACACACCGACGTGGAGAATCTGGAGGAGGCGGTCTACGGCCTGCCGGAATACTTCGCCGAGGAACTGCCCGAGGCGCAGCTCGTGGCGAATCCCGGTTGCTTCCCCACCGCCGCGATTCTGGGTATCGCGCCGCTGCTGGAACAGGAATTGGTTTCGCCGACGGGGATCATCTGCAATGCGGTTTCGGGGACGAGCGGGGCGGGGCGCTCGCCGAAGGCGCAATACCACTTCCCGGAGATGAACGAGGCGTTCATGCCCTATTCGGTGGGGGTGCATCGCCATCAGCCGGAGATCGATCAGGTCTTGAGTCGCATTGCGGAGGACGAGGCGTCGGTGCTGTTCGTGGCACACGTGGCGCCGATCGATCGCGGTCTGCTTCAGTCGATCTACCTGGACCCGCTGGATGAAGACACCAGCGAGCAGGAGATTCTCGATGCGTTCGCCGAGGCGTACGGCGAGTCGGAGTTCGTGCGGGTGCGCGCGACGCTGCCGAACGTGAAGCACGTGCGGGATACGAATTACTGTGACATCACCGCGCGCGTCGCGGGCGGGAAGGTGTGCGTGTTCAGCGCGATCGACAACATGATCAAAGGCGCATCGGGTCAGGCGATCCAAAACATGAACCTGATGTTCGAACTCGAAGAGACGGCGGGCCTGTTGTAACGATTGGATCATGGGTGGTTCCTCGCCATTTGCGGTTGCATCAGAACGCACGTCGCGCGGACCCGGGTCGCCCGCCCCGCCCCCGGAGTCGCCCCCGGAAAGTGAGCCAGGAGGGCAATATCACAGAGCGCACAATGGGGCCCGGAAAGACATAAAAAAATGGGCGACTGGGTGGCGGAAAAAGGGGAGGCACAGGGGGTGGGAGTCCGGGGTGGACTACAGCGGGCGGTCCGGATGCAGCATGCCCAGGATCAGGTCCGAGCAACGGGTGACGATGGCGTTGCCGGCGAGCAGTTCGCGCGTGATCGTGACGCCCGCGGCATCAATGTAGGTGACGTCGGCGAAATCGAGGATGATCGCCTTATCGCGATCGGTCCACCGCTGATACTCGGTTCGGAGCGTCTCAACCCAGCCGGCGACGATCGCGCCCTCCAGCTTGAGAGTGACGGTCGAATCCTGATCCGTTATCGGTGTTATTCTCAGCATGGGCCGCAGACATGGCGAGACACGTGCCAATCTTCACGCATGACACTTTCTTATGGCAAATCGTTTTATATCATAAGTTTATGATCTGCAGGCGAAATGTGCGTGTCCGCCCATGCCCCATCACATTCGCGATATTTTGGGAACGTCCCAAGATGTTGGGAAAATGACCGCCCTCGGACCGGATGACCGAGGGGAGGCCGCTTGCGCGACAGGTGCCCGGATCGGGCCGCGGCGGCGCTCGGGGACCGGCTTGGCCCGGCCTACGCGCCGGCCACGATGCACCGTGGATCGGTAGCGACGTTGGTCGGGTCAGGCTTCACACCACACGCCTCGCGCAAACGACCGCAACCCGCATCGTGTACAGAACTCGGCGAAGTAGTCGCGGTCAAACACCTCACGGAATTCGTCCGGAGGATCGAGCGAACGAATCAGGACCGTCAATGATCTCAGGTCCCTCAAGGATCCAACGCCATACCTGCGATCGTCACGCATGGCGCCAAAAAGATCGGCCAATGCCACGGCGGTCGCATGTGCCCCAAGTCTCGGGTTGCGCCATGACAGGGGACTGATCCCAAGGACGAAGTGGCCGGCTGGTTTCTGTTCGCGCATCACGTGTGAGACGAATAGTCTAAGGTCAAACTGGAGCATCGCGTAATGGACAGGCCAATCATCCGGCGCCGTCGGGAGCCGGCCGCGGCTGCCGGCACGATAGCGAAACGAGAAGATGTGTTTCCATTTGTTGCAGGTGTCGCGGTAACGCTGCGCTCGTTTCCGAGGAAGATTGTCCAGCGGCTCCCATGCGCCCGGATCGTTCATGTGAGGGTCGGCGGCCCGCAATCCCTTGGGCCGCCCGACAAGGAGCAGGTCACCACACGCGTCGAAGATGTCGCCCTGGGCGATGTCGACGATGAAGTCGGCGCTGTGGTAGGCATTGACTCTCATTGACGAAACTGAAACCCCCAAACGGCGTCACCAGTGAGCATGACGTACGTCATCCGAGTCGTTGGTGGGCGGCACCCGGGGACTCGCTGTGCCCACCCTACGTGCTTTCTGGCTGGGCGATCGGAATGACTTTGCCGTCTTCAAAGGAGATACTGCACGGCCAGTGGAACGTGAGTTTCGCGTTCATCATGCCGACGATCTCCATGCCCTGGATCACTTTGGTGTCGGTTGAGTCGACGGCGTCGCGCACGGTTTCGGTGGCCGAGTCGCAGCCGAGGACGATCACGGCATCAACCTGTTTCGCACGTTTCCGCAGCTTTTTGCGTTTGCGGTTCGTCCACATGCAAAGAAACCAGTGGTGATAGAGCCTGCTTCTGAAGACTGACGTGGTCAGTCCTTTCTCCTGCAATCGGGATTGCAGTCCTTTGATGTGTTGATCGAAGGGGATGGATTTGAGGCAACTGCGCAGTAACCGCATGAAGGGCTTCTGTTGTCTTGCGGCCACGGTGACGGCGGGACACATATTACACGGCACGATCAAGGCGGAAGTCAGTCCCGCCACCTCAGGAATCACGTCCACGTCGTTGAGTTGGATTGGCATTGGTCGCTCCTTCTCGCACCGGTTGAGTGTTGTGCCTGACGGTTGGGGGGACAGTATTGCGACATGGGTCCCAGGGGCGATTCGGATCATTGACACCAGTAGGAATACAAATCCGCCTCTGCCAGCGTCACCCGTAGCGAAACAGGTCGACCCCGCCGCGAGGCAATATCCCCCTCCTTCCACACCACCGTCACGTCCGTCGAATCCACCCCCCGCACCACGCCCACCGCCCCATCCTCCAACGTCAGCCCCTGCGCATCACACACCTGCACCCGCACCTCCCCCCTCGACGTATCCACGTTCAGATGCAGCTCGGTTCCGCCGGCCACAAACGCCGTCGTCAACAGCTCACCGGCCGTCCGCCCCGCGTTAAGCGATACAAACCCATCCCGCCGCCATGTCGCGAGCCCCGTCCCCTCGAACTGCTCCCGCCCGCTGCTGTAATACATCATCAAGCGATCGTCCCGCACGATCAGCGCCGATCCCGGCCGCAGCCCTTTCGCATCCCAGCCGCCCGGGTCCGGATCCAGAAACGAACAACGGTCCGCGACCCGCGTCCACCGCACCCCGTCCCGGCTCGTCGCCAGTTGAATCGAACTCGCATGATGCGTCGCCCCCGGCTCGAACGTCTCCATCATCCCGATGTAAACCCCCTCATAAAGATCCACCGGCATCGAATTGATCTGCAACCCCTCCACATCATGATGATCCGCCGTCAACACCAGCTCCGGATCGCTCCAATGAACGAAATCCTCACTCGTCACCCGCGCCACGCTGCGATGCGCCTGATACTCGCCACCCCCCGCCAGTTTCTTCATATTGAACCGCCCGAACGCCACGTATTTGCCCAGCCGCTCATCAAACAGAACTGACTGCCCCGTATCGCTGTAGCACTTGATCACCGGGTCCCCCGCATGTCGCGTCCAGTTGACGCCATCGGCGCTGAACGCCACCTCGATCCCCCAATCCGTATATGAATGCTCGTACGTCACCTCCCCCGCCGCATCGCGCACCCGCATCACGCAATCGTGCCCCCAATTCTCATACTCCAGGTCGCCCGGCCCGTGCAGATGCGCTTCCTGATCCCAGAAAAACAACTTGTATCGCCGCCTCGGCTCCGGATCGTGCGGATCATAAAGCACGCCCGACTCAAAGCTCTGTCCCCGCGTCACGTCCAGCACATTCGTGTCCGCCTCGTCCTCGAACAAGCACTGACCCAGCATCGGCTTGGTCCACGTCAACCCGTCCTCACTCTCGGCGTAAGCCGGTAACGTCGCATGCCCCGGCAACACGCGCCCGCTCATCCTGATCCACTTCCACTGCTCCGCGTGCGCGCTGGCGATGTAATACATCCGGAACTTCCCCGCCGCCGGATCCCAGATCACGCTCCGCCCATAGATCTGCAGCCGCGTCTGCTCCCATGGATGCTCCGCCCTGATCACCGGGTTGCCCGCATACCGCTGCCCCTGATGCGCCCGGCGCGTCAGGTTTCGCATTTCCGCAATGCCCAGATCATCCAGGAACAAGCATCGTGCCATCGCTCACCACCTGATTCCCATATGTCGCCAAGCAAAACGCCGTTTCGGATGACGAAATGTCCGCCCGCGGGTCAGACGCGCAGAACGTCGCCGCCAATGGTCAGCATGCGCGCGGGATGGAGGGAAGTCAATGGGGGCGCTGCGGCGCGATCGTCTTTGCGTGAGTCGCGATGTGCGGATGCATCGCAATCACATGCGGTGCTCGTGGGTCTTCGGGTTGGGGCGCAAGAAAAACCCCCGCGGGGGCGGGGGTTGGTTGGGGCTCGTGGGGGGTTGTGCTTCTTCGGGTTAGAGCGCTCGCACGATGGATTGGGGTCTTAGGTAATCGAAGAAGGTTTCGGGGCAGTTGACGCCGCCGCCCATGCCCGAGCGGTTGACGCCGCCGTATTGGACACCGGTGGGGAACAGGTTGTGTCCGTTGATCCAGGAGTTTCCGGCGACCATGGACTCGGCAACGCGATCGGCGCGGTCGATGTCCTGTGACCAGACGCTGTTGGCCAGGCCGTAGTCGGACCGGTTGACGAGGTCGACGGC
>NYZD01000079.1 GCA_002685935.1 Planctomycetaceae bacterium
GAGACATTCATCGGCGACCACCGCGTCAGGGCGTTCACCGTCAGCAGAAGTCGTAATCGAAGGGGTTGACGGGTCAGGGAGCGTGGTGGGCGGTGCGGCGCGTCGGGCGGATTGCGCGCGTCATCCCTGCGATAGGGCAGTGACATCTACTGCGCGACGAGGCGCCGTGTCATCATGACAGATCACAATCTGCGGGGCCGCTTCACACAGAGCAATGGCAGGGCGAGCCACGGGGCCGCGGGGAGGGGGATCACGTTGGCATCAACATGGTCAACCACTATTTCGGTCAGGACGAAATTCCCGTTGACCTCTTGTCTGCCGGGTCCGTTGAAGGGCAGTGAGGCATCAGTCAAGGCTTCAAGTCGGATTCCGGTGATCCCCGCGAGGACGGAGTCCGCGGTAATCGTATAGAGCTCGGGGGCCTGATTCGGTCCGGAGGCGAGGATCGATCCATCTGGCTGGATCGTCAGAATCGCGGAGTTGGCGGTTGCATTGAGTGGCGTGAGCACGGTCCAGTTGGCCGTCACGTCGCCGCCGGTCGCGAGTCCATCGGCGAAGGTCGATCGGTCATCGGCGGTGACCGACCATCGGAACCGCCCAAGGCCGTGGGAACCGGTATTGACCCAATTGTGATAGATCTCGAAAGTAAAGGTGCCCGGGCCCAGGTCGATCTGCGTCTCCCAGACGCCCGTGTGCGGAGCGCCTTCCTGGGGGTCGATGCCCCAGCCATTGGAGCCCGTGAAGTCACCGTCGGTGGTCTTACTGATTATCAGCCCGCCGAAGGAAGACTGACTGAAGTCGGCCGTGTCGTTTTGCAGGGCCACGGTCGTAGCGGCGGCGCTACCGGATATGATCAAAACGCCCAGGGCGACCAGGATGGCAGGTGATCTGGGCGCCCGGGCCGGAGCGATCAATACACACCTCAAAACATGCCGTCGAATGCAATGCATCATGCTCTCTCCCTATCTCTTCGGCCTTGATACGGTCTCCCGTGGCCGCATAGTAATTATACTGGATGATTATATCCTGTCAACCCTTAAAGAGAGTTTGATGGGAATTCTGTGCTGTGTAGCGGCTCAATAGATTGTTGGATTGTACGGGCCCAGGAGATGGTCACATTTCCCAATTCGGTGCAAGCCGCATCATTTAATCGACATTGCCCTGTCAGCGCAGCCCGGTGACATCGTTCAGGTATTGATGGGCACGGCAGGTTCGTGCAGAATCGTGGGCACGTAGAAGCGTCGATTGGCCTGGGGTGGCGAATCACTTGACGTGAAGCGGATACAGCGAATACTGGCCGCGGCCAGAGACGCGCTTTGGCCCTTTCACGTGGGCGGTATTCCCGCCTGCACATCCCGATGACCCCGTTGCCAAAACAGGGATTTGCGGCATGGCCCGAAGCGTTAATGCGACTGATGTGGAGCGGTTCAGTGTTTACCATTCGCCGCAGACGCCGGGGTATACGTGTTGGGTGGGTTGTTGGCTGATGCCGGATGGGGCGGTGATGATTGCGTTTCATCAGGCGACAGGGCCGTTTGAGGGAAGGCCTCGTGCTTGCGCGGCTTATCGCGGTCTATTGGATTGCTTTGGCGCGGATCTGCGGGCGAGCTATGACATGACGGGGACGACACAGTTGATCATTCAGATGCGCTCCGGGGACGGAGGGCGCAGTTGGGAGCATGTGGGATCCGAGCCGTTCCATACGCCGATGAATGGGGTTAACTGTCAGGCGGAGGTGGCGCTGAGTGACGGGACGATCGTGCGGGGTGTGATCGGGACGTACCAACCGTTTTATGACGTGCCGCAAACGGGGTACACGCAGTGGTCGGTCGACGGGGGACGCACGTGGGACGAGCCGACGGTGGTGATGGGCACCGATGAGATCGTGATGTGCCCAAAGCGGCTGCGGTTGCTTCGTGACGGCCGATTGGCGATGACGGGTGGATTCTGGACGAAGGGATCGGACACGCTGGCGGCGGGCGAAGGGCGGCCGATCAGAGCGGCGTTGTGGCTATCGACGGACCGGGGGCGGCGTTGGTCGGACCCGATTCCGGTGGCGCCGAGCGAAGCGGACACATCACAGACTGAAAAGACGGATTTCGCGGAGTTGGCGGACGGGCGGCTGCTGTTTGTGACGCGTTGTGAATCACAGGAAGCGCCGCGCCGGCAGAGCGTGCTTGTGCCGGACGGTGAGGCGTATCGACATGAGTCGACGACGCCGGCACCGTTTCCGCGCGGGGGGCACCCGGAGATGCTGGCGGCGCGGGAGGGCGTGGCGTTGTACGTGGCGACGTCGGGTATTTCATGGACGGCCGACACGGGTGAGACGTGGGCGGACCTGGACATCGGGGGGACGGAATATTATCCACGCAGCGTGCAGTTGGGCGATGAGCGGATCTTCTGCGTCGGGCATCGTGGGAGTGACGATCCTTACGACGGCTCGGTCGATCAGGAAATCCTGGGGATGACGTTTGGACTGAACGTGAGTGATTGAGCGGTCGGGCGTGGTCACCACTTGACGATGGCCCAGCGGCAGTGGGTGTCTGCGCCCTGGGTGCACCAGTAGGCGGCGACGGCGTGGTCGTCGTCGAGGGTGGTCAGTCTTGGCGCGCCGTAGGCGATGGCATCATGACTGCTGGGATAGGTGTCGGTGCGGGGGACGCCGAGGGCTTCCTTGCCGTAGGCATCCCAGACGACGAGCGGTTCGGTGAGGTCCCATGTTTTGCCGCCGTCGGATGAGGGGACGACCTTGATACCGGGCTGATCGGTGTTGTCGCGATGGGAATAGATGAGGAGAAAGCGATCGCCGCCGAGCTGGGCGAGATGGCTGGTCTGCCCGGGGATGCCGGTGGGTTGGGGCGGCTGCCAGGATCGGGCGGTGGCGTCGGTGGACACGACGGTGTGCAAATCGTGGTAGGACTGGAGCTGCGGCTCAGCGACCCAGTAGGCGACCATGAGGCGATCGTCGCGCAGTTGGATGGGGACGCCGTGCGAATAGGAGCGGTTGGTTTTGGAGCCGTCGGCGATCTCGGTTTTGTCCGCCCAGGTGGCGCCGCGGTCGCGGGAGAACAGGGCGTAGGACTGGAGATCGTAAGGCCCGTCGTTGTCGTAGCTTTTCCATGATCCCATGCAATGAAGCCAGGTCCCGTCGGCGAGCTCGATGACGCCGCTCATGGGGGAAGGCTCAACGCCGGGCCCGAAGTGGTCTTGAATGGGAATTTCGACCGGGTCTGACCAGGTGTGACCGTTGTCGGTGGAGCGCACCCATGTATCGTTGGTGGGCTTCAGGCCGCCGGTTTTTTCGTTGAACATGAGTTGGTCGGGGTCGGTCATGTCGCAGCGGGAGACGCGCATCATCAGCGATCCGTCGCGCATGGGGGTGAAGACGCCCTCCATCTCGCTGTAAGGCACGGGATCTTGAGACTGGTCGATGAAGGGTCCCTGACGATGCCAGGTGGTGCCGTGATCTCTGGAGCGGAAGATTTCGAGCACGCCATCGGGCGAATAGAGGGCGCTGCCGACGCGGAGGACGCTGAGCCATTCGCCGTCGGGGAGGACATGGATTTTGGGATAGATGCAGTTGATGACCCGGTGACCGGGCAACGGATTGCGAAAGATGACGCCGCTGTCAATGATCTGCATTGGATCTCCGATGTGTGGGGATGCGAAGCGGGTGCGATGCCGGGCGCGGGGGCGCATTGACCGGCGGGGCCGCAAATGCGGACATTGTATGTTCACGGTCGCGGGTTTGCCGGGGTGGGCGGCGGTTTGTTGAGGATACACGGCGTGAGGCAATGTGGGCTGATCGACCGGTCGGGGTCGCGCCGGGGCGGTGGGTTGGCGGACCGATCGACGCGAGGGGTCCTCTGAGTCTGAGTTTCACATAGAATGGGGCGGATCGCTCGGGGCGGAGCTGTCATCCCGTCCTGAGGCGACGATGGAAAATTGCGCAAGGAAACTCCCGATGCCAACAAGCGGAACGAAACGTGGAAGTGCGAGGCCCGAGGTGACGGTCGGACGCAAGGGCGTTGTTTACAAGGCCGAGGCGATCAAAGACATCAAGGAAGATAATCGTCCGCACAGCGAAGCGGAGGTGAAGCGCAAAGAGACGGCCGAACAGTACGACAAGCAAGGGATGCTTGTCGAGGAGGGGAAGTTTTCGTCGTCGAAGGTGGTGATCGATGAGGACGAGCAGTTTCTGGCGGTGCCTGATCATGTGCAGCAGCACATCGGGGGCGACTTCGTCATGGCGAAGATTCCTCCGAAGGTTGAGTTCGGGATGATCCCGGCGCAACCGACATTTTTTCACGAGCCGGACGAGGGGAAGGTGACGGGGCTGTGGTCAAACTGGTGTCTGTCGAATTACTACGGGCCGACGGGCAAGTTTTATGGGGCGGTGGGCGACCACATCGGTTACAACGCGCACCTGTATATCGTGGAGTACGATCCGGCGACGCGGTCGGTGCGCTGCTTCCCGGAGATCAACAAGGTGCTGGGGCGAACGCGGGATGTGTTCGGCGACGGCAAGATCCACGGGTGGCTGGACTTTTACGACGGGCCGAACCTGTGGTTCTGCACGTATTGGTGCGAATACCCGGAGCCCAAGGAAGAAGATTGGGCGACCGGGTACGACGGCGGTCACATCATGAGCCTGAACGTTGAGACGGGGGACATCACGGACTATGGCGTGCCGGTCGTGCGGGCGTCGTGGCCGCACCATCGTGTGGACACGAAACGGGGGATCATGTACGGGGTGGGATTTTTTCATGAGTTTCTGGCGTGGGACATCGCGGCACAGGAGGTGTTGTGGGGCGGGTATCTGCCTGAGGGGATGAACTGGAATACGCGGGTGATGTGCATCGACGAGCCGACGGGTCGGGTGTTCTGCAGCAATCAGCACGCGGGGGACGCGGAATCGCACGTTCTGAGATACGATCCCAGCGAGAACCGCTGCGTGCAGCTGGATGCGCATATGCCGAAGAACGCGATCACGGGCAAATACAACACCATGCGGGCCAACACGAAACACCGGGGGCCGGACGGGCTGTTTTACGGTCAGACGCAAGACGGTCAGATGTTCGCGCTTGATCCGGAGACCGAGATCGTCACGGACAAGGGGATCAACTGGCCGGGCGAGCAGCGTTACACGGCGAGCATGGAGCGAAGTCCGGGTGGGCGGTACATCTACTACTGCCCGGGCGCGCACGGGCGCGGTTTCATGGAGGGATCTCCGCTGGTTCAGTATGACACGGAGACGGGCAAGAGGAAGATCATGGCGTTCCTGCACCCTTACCACTGTGAGAAGTACGGGTACACGACGGGCGGGACGTTCACGATCAAACTGGACGACGCGGGCGAGCGGGTGTTTATCATCTGGAACGGGGCCTACATCGACCCGCAGACTTCGGATGTGTTCGGGAACACGTCTTTCATGAACGTGTATCTGCCCGAAGCGGAGCGGCGGGAGTAGGGGTCGATCTCCGGGGCGCGGTCGGGCTGGGCAGCGCGTCGCGCGGTGTCACGGGACGATGTCGAGACGTCATCGGCGATCAGTATCGTGCGGCGGGGAGACCGGGGCGGGGCCGATGGTTCATTTCCGCATGCGTCGCCGCGCGGGTATTTACTCAAACGTCGATCGTGGGCGCATCGTCACGGCGTCGCGGGCGGGGTGTCATGTAATTCCTTAACTGGTGGGTTGTCCATTGCGGGGTCGGGGGTCGTGGGCGGGCCCGTTCGCTTGACGCCGTTGACGAACACGCTTCATTTCACGGCAGACATGAATCCTAACTCCAGGCTGACCTGGCGTGCCCGATGACGCTCCCAAGGGCTCCGCCCCTCGTCGTCGCGCGCTTTGGCTAGCGCTTCGCGCATGCGGGGCCCCTTCCAACGCACGGACGAGGCCGCGTCAATCGCCGCCGTTCTGACCCTCTCGTGTTCATCCTCACTGATTGCCCTCGCCACCGCCGCTTCCGCACGCTCATTGCTTGGCAAGCAGACTGCACCCAATGCCATCATCGTCGCTTGACGCACTCCTGCACTCACATCCGTAGCGGTCTTGATCAGACGATCGCACGTAGAATCAAGGACGATGCCCATCTCCAACACCGCCAGTGCGACGGACTGACGCAGCAGAGGTGATTCGGATTCCAGATCTGCTGAAATCTCACCAGCAAGTTCGCGCAGGCCAAGTTGACCAATCGTCTTGTTTATTGCCGACCGCAATCGTTCATCGATGCCATCCATGTTTCGTATGCGCAATAGGACATCAATATCCGACTGTGTCACATCACCGATGTCGGAGATATAACCGAATGTTGTGGATGAAGTCATGAAAAAGGCGGCGTACTTTGGGTGTATTGCAACGCACCCGGTTCTTTACGCAAAGGAGTACGCCAC
>NYZD01000080.1 GCA_002685935.1 Planctomycetaceae bacterium
GACCGTCCTCCCCATCCATCACCAATTCATGCCAGGTGAGGGCGTACCAGGACGTGCGCGGACCGAGACGCGAGCGTCGATCTCAGGCCAGCAGATCGGACAGGCGCGTGCTCGACAGCAGCTTGCGCAGACTCTTGGACGTGTCGCGGCGGAACTTCTTCAGTTTCCGCCCCAACGCCGCGCTGCCGCTGTCAATCAACGCATCTTCCAGGACCGACAACTCATCGACGGGCCCTTCGATCGCCTCGACGATGTCCAGCAACGTGATGCCGGTTGGATTCCGGGTCATGCGGAATCCGCCGCGGCGCCCGCGTTCGCTCTGAATGAGCCGAGCGCGGGTCATGCGTTGCAGGATCTTGCGCAGGTACTCGATGGGCAGGCCGGTCGATTCGGAAATCTGCTGGACCTGCACCGGAGCGTCACTGCGCTGCCGGGCAACAAAGATCAAAGCACACAGACCGTAAGCAGAAGCTCTTCCAAGGCGCATGTCGTTCCTTCTTCATCCCCGGAAAAACCATGATGAATTACACAAAGGCAGCTTCGCTGACGCATGGGACAAACCGTCCGTGCCGCGCGTTGCGCCGCTCCGGATGCCGGCGCCGAACCAGGCGGTTCGTCGAGACATTCAGGTGCCCTTGTCCGTCGGCCAAGTCTGGCCGGATTGCACGCCGTGTCGCACGTTGCGACCGTTTCACACAATTCCATCAATCAGTATAATCGGGCCCATACTGGAAAAGCAAATATCAAGCCGGAGATATCCAAATTGAATGCCAATGATCTGAGGCCCGGCATGGCCGTCCTGATCGACAGCGAACTGTCCGTGGTGACCAAAACCGACCACGTCAAGCCCGGTAAAGGCCCCGCTTATGTCCAGCTCAAGGTCAAATCCATCGCCAACGGCAATGTCCTGGACAAGCGTTTGCGGGCCGTGGAGGACGTCGAACGGGTCAATTTGGACCGCCGCGACATGGAATACCTATATTCCGATAACTCAGGGCACGTGCTGATGGACAACGAGAATTTCGACCAGATCACCGTTTCTGACGCCCTGATCGGCGAATTCATGCCCTATATCAAGCCCAACAGCACCGTGCCGACGCTTGTGTACGACGGCAATATCATCTCCGTGGAGCTACCCAAGGCCGTCGACCTGCAGGTCACCGATACCACCCCCGTGGTCAAGGGGGCCACCGCGACCAATCAGCTCAAGGAAGCGGAGCTGGAAACCGGCCTGAAGGTCCGGGTCCCGCCGTTCATCACCACCGGCGAGACCGTCCGCATCAATACCGAGGACGGATCCTACCTCTCGCGGGTGTGAACCCCCCGCTTCGATCACGGCTGGGCCGGCACGCGATCGTCCCCGCCCCAGAATCCGGCGATGGGCTCGGCGCAGTCCGGGCAGTTGCCGCCCACCAGACGATTTGACCGGATCATGAAGCCCTGTCGCTCGATGCAAATCGTGCGACAGCGCGGGCATCGCGTGTGCTCCCAGTCGCCCACCATGCCCGGCAGGTTGCCCGCGTAGATGTACCGCAGCCCCGCCGCCGCGCCGATCTCGCAGGCGTGAATCAACTGTGCGACCTGCGTGCTGGGCGTCTGGCGCATCTTGTAGTCGCTGTGGAACGCCGTGACGTGCCACGGGATGTCGGGCGAGATGCCGACGAGAAAGTCGGCCATTTGTTTCAGTTCATCGTCGCTGTCGTTGAGGCCCGGGACGATCAGCGTGACGATCTCGACCCAGAATTCCATCTCGAAGAGCTGCCGGATCGTGCGCTTGACGTTGTCGAGTTGTCCGCCCAGCCGTCGGTACTCGCGGTCGCTGAACGTCTTGAGGTCGACCTTGTACAGCGACACGTAGGGTCGGATGTAATTGAGCACGCGCCGGGTGGCGTTGCCGTTGGAAACGTAGGCGCCGATCAGCCCGCGCTCGACAGCCGGGCGCATGATTTGCATCGCCCACTCGGTGGTGATCAGCGGTTCGTTGTAGGTCGACGCGACGACCGGGGCGCGGTTTTCGATCGCCAGGTCGGCGACACGGTCGGGCGCGACCTGATGCACGCGCGACACCGCCCGATCGTCGCGCAACGTCTGTGAGGTCACCCAATTCTGACAGTACGCGCAGTGCAGATCGCAGCCGAGCATGCCGAACGACAGCGCGTCTCGGCCGGGGAAGGCGTGAAAGAAAGGCTTTTTCTCGATCGGGTCGACGGCGATGGTGCTGACATAGCCCGACGGCACGTGCAGTTGTCCGCCGGCGTTGTAGCGCACGCGACAGACGCCGGGGCGACCGTCGGGGATCTTGCACTCGTGTCCGCAGGCGTAACACAGCAGGCGGCCGTCATCGAGGGTCTCGTACAGCTCGCCTTCGACGGCCATGTCTTCGAGCACCTGCTTGAGCGCGACGGCCGGTGATGAGGGGGTTGATGGCATGATGCGTCTCGCGGCCGGGATACGACGTGGGTCGGCCATGGTCATGATAGGTCACCGGGGGCGGGATGCGAGGCGGGGCGCCGTCAGCGACCGGTGATGCCGTCGGCCATGGTGTGATCGAACGCGAGGGCGGCGGCACCGTCGGCGGTGCGGCGGCGAAACGCGAGATGGCCGAACGATTCAACGTCGGCGAACGCGAGTGTGCCGTCGAAGTCTTTATGTGACACGCAGATCAGATCGGTGAACCCATGGCCGGTGATGCGCAGGGCGGTGGCCCCGGCGGCGGGTTCGTCGATGCTGTTGACGGCGACGGGCAGGCGCTCAACTTGCGGGATGTCCGCCGTACCTTCACACGGCATCAGCACCCAGGCAAAGCAGTGTGACTCGGCGCGCCGGGCGTAGGTGAAACAGGGATAATGTTCGGCGACCAATCCCTTGTATTCGATGTAGGCGGCCAGGCCGTCGTCATCGTCGACGCGCCGGCACTGCATCTGGTCACCGGTCGGCGGGACGACGGCGAGTTGCGTCGTGGTTTGTTCACGTGTTCTGCCCGGGGCGGCGGCCGGGGTGAGGATGATGCGACCGTCGGACAGCTCGGCGGGGACGCAGCCGTGGAAGTTGATCTGATAGTCACGCGGCACGTTGGACTCGACCCAATCCAACACCAGCCAGTAGCCCGGGCCGTGCGAGCCGCGCTTGATGAACAGGACCTTGCGGGCGTGGATGGTCTGGTGATCGTCGAAGTGGTAGAAGCCCTCGTGGACGACGTGAATGAAATCGTGAGTGTCCAGTGAGATCCAGCGGCGGATCGCGGGGCGGAGATGGTGTGACCAGCGCCACTCATTGAGGATGGGGACCTGCTCCTGACCGTCGATGGTCAGGGTGTTGTGGGCGGCGGTGGTCTGGTCGTAATCGCGGGCGGGGGATTCGCCATAGCCGGCGCAGCCCATTTCTCCGAGAAACTTGACGCCGGCGGCGTGGACTTCGATGGCGGCGATTTCGTTGTGGCCGTGGCTGGTGACGATGGGCCCGCGTTCGGCGGCGGCGATGGCGAGGTAGTGGGCTTCGGGTTCGATCCCGTCGCGCAGGGCGGCGTAGCCGGTGTGCGGCATCATGACGCTGGCTCGATTGACCGGGGCGGCGCGGGTGCGGGCGTAGGTCGCGGCGCCTTCGAGGCCGACGTACCAGAACGGGCCGTAGGGAATCTGGTCCGGCGCCTCATCGGGCGTGTCGAGGCGCGTGGTGCGCATCAACTCGGCGTAGCCCTTACATACCGGGTCGCCGGTGAGGGCGGCGGCGACGGCGGCGATGTTCACGAGCATGCCGGGCTGGGGTTGGGTGTCGCCAAAGGACGGCAGGGCCCCATTGGGCGCGGCGAGTTTCAGGACGAAGAGCGTGGCCTCGATGAGTCGATCGACAAAGCCATCGGACATCGGCCAGTCGTTGCGCTTGGCGATGACATAGAGATCCCAGAGGCAGTTCATGGTGCCGGCGTGATAGCCGAGGGTGGTTTCGCGCGCGCCGCCGTCGTCCATGTAGTGTCCGCGCAGGTGTTCTTCGACGACGGACCAGCCGACGTTGCGGAAGAAGTCGGTGCGTTTGAATTCGGGGAACAGCAGGCCGACGAGGGGCAGGCAGTGCATGCCGTGGATGTACCAGTTGTGACCTTCGGGGCCGAGCCCGAGTTGCGCCCATTGGCTGGTGCAATCGTCCCAGGCGCGGTGGGTGATGGTGATCAGGTGATCGAGGAACGCGACGCGGCCGGCGGGGGTGATGCCGGGGCAATCGTCGAGCAGGAACCAGGCGATCAGTTCGGCGACGGGTTGCGATCCGTCGAACGAGCCCCAGAGGAATGCGTCGCCGGTTTTGGTTTCGAGAAAGATGCGCTCGAAGGCAGCGCCGAAGGCCGGATCGCCGGTGACCCACCAGGCCTGGCCGAGCGCGGGAATGTCTTGGGTGCCGCGATTGGTGAGCAGATCGGGCGTGGGGGTATCAACGAAGCGGCGGGCGGCGGTGAGATCGAAATCGCGCCAGGCGGCGTAGTGCTCATTGAGAAACGCGAGCACGTTGGGCTTGCGATCGTATTCAAATCGATAGCGCGGGCGCGGGCGGCGCGACAGGTGTGCGGCGAAGGCTTCGGCGGGGTTGGCCGCAGCGCGGACGTCGGCGAGCTGTGGCCGGTCGAGGTCGACCTGATCGATGAGGTGGGCGGCTTTATCGGCGCTGGACATGGGTGTCGCCTCCGTTTACCGGCGCGATGCGACGGCGCAGATCACTGGACGAACGTGAGCATATCATCGCGCGACATACCCGCGAGGCCAAGCTGGTCGGGGCTGCGGGCATCGGCCCAGAAATCGACGCCCATGGTGGCGGAGGCGACATCGACGAGGGCGCGCATGGTGGGGCAGTTGACACCGAGCTGGTCTCCGAGCAGGCCCCAGGCGGCGATGCCGTAGGGGACGTCTTCGGTGAGCCAGCGCATGTTGAGTTGGCCGGGCGCGCGGAGTTGGGTGAGCATGAGGCTGCCGTTGATGGTGGACCAGAGGTCGCCTTTGGGGCCGAAGCCGGCGGCGTGGAAGGATTCATCGACGGGCGCAAGCGCGAGGTCGAGGGCCTGGCCGACGGCGCGGCGTTCGGCGTCGACGGCGTAGATGAGACGGCAGACGCTGGGGGTGACGCCCTCGTCGTAGAAGTAGAACTCGCCGCGCGATTTCTCGACGCGGCCGGCGTTGAGCAGCACGCCGGCGGGATGGACGACGGGGTTCATCGAGGACAGACCGCAGGCGATGACGTTGGCGTGAAGTTGCACCCCGGGGAACAGCGGGTCGATGAGTTCGCGGACGCGATCGGTTTGGGATGCGGGGCAGACGCCGAGGCCGAGGCCGTTGACGACACCCCAGATGTGAGCGGACGTCGGGGTCATCTTGCGGCAGACGTAGGGGGCGGTGTCGGTTTCGCCGAGGGTGATGTTGGCGGGCGCGCCGGCGTCGCGGAGGATTTTGCCGAACTGTAACGCGCCGAGGGTGCCGGGCATGAGGACGACGGTCTGTCCGCTGCGCAGGTGCGGGGCGCAGGCCTCGGCGAAGGCGCGGTGGCCGTAGGCGGGGATGATGAGCAGGGCGAGATCGTTGTCGGCCAGACCCTCGTCGAAGTCGGTGGTGACTTTGTGCAGCTGGGCGGAACCGGTGTGGGCGACGCCGTCGAGGTTGATGCGGCGGGAGTCGCGGATGGGTTCGACCATGTGCCGGAAGCTGGGGATCTCGCAGAGGGTGATCCGGTGGCCGGCGAGGGTGAGATTGGCGGCGACGGAGAAGGCGGTGTTGCCGCCGCCGAGGATGGTCAGTGAGGTGGGCATGGGGATACGACTCCGATGGCTTCGGAAGGGATGATGAGATCAGGATGGATAGGGTAGCCGCTGGGCGGGACGACCGGAAGGCGGCGCGGTGGAGCGTGGGCGAAAGGATCGCGCGCTGCCGCGGTTTAGCGCGTGGCGCGTCGGCGCTTCAGGCCGATGGCAGCAAGCGTGGCGAGACCCGCGCAGGCGGCGGCGGGGGTGGGTATGTCGCTTGCATCGCTGACAAGGATCTGCAGATCGTCGAGGTGGTTCCAGCCGTCGCCGAGGTTGCCGGGGACAACAACGTAGGCAATGGGAACGTCGGTGATGAAGGCGGCGAAGGTGTTGGGGCTATTAGGTGTTGGGGCTATTGTTGATCAGGCCGACGATGGTACCGACGAGATTGTCATTGGCATCGTAGGCGTGCATGGGCTGATTGCCCTGGGGGTCAGACTGCCAGAAGCCGAGGGCCGTGATGGCACTGCCGGAGTTTGGGCGGATGGTGAACGAGGAGTATCGGCCGGCGCCGGCGGCGAAGTTGGCGAGCTGGTTGGTGCCGGAATGGGCGAAGTTGATGTCGTCGTAGACACCGGGGAAGAGGCCGGGCGTGGCGGTTTCGAAGGTGACGCCCAAGGCGGGCAAGGACGGGACCGGATCGCCGACGGGACTGGTGTTGGGGGTTCCGGTGAACCCTTCAAAGGTTTCGAGGGGGACGGGTTGGCCGACGGCGGTGAGCCAGGCGGCTTCGACAGCGGCGTCGCCCTGGTAGGTGACGAACGCCGCATCGGCGCGGGCGGCGCCGGCGAGAAGGATAAGGCAGAAGCATCCACGTTGAATCCAGGTCGAATGCAGGAGGCGTTGCATGAGGTTCTGGCTCCGTTGCCCGTCCGATAATTGCGATCGCCCATGGGAGTGATCGCCTGTTGGACTATACCCCAGAAAGATGAATGGGGCCGGGAAAATGTGGGCCGCCCTGAGCGGTTTTCTGGACATCCCATGCGCGTGTTCGACATCGGGATGCGGGGCACCGCGATCACGGGCTGGGGTGATTTGTTCGGTGTCGGATAAGATTAGTCGGGCTCGAACGGGAAAGGCGGCACGCGGATGAGGACGACTAACGGCAACACACACGACGATTCGGTGTCGATTCAGTCAGAAGGGATGTCGCTGGAGGTCGCGACGCGCGGGGGGGAGGTGGCGCTGACGCTGCGCGACGAGACGACGGGACGGGCGTGGTTGGACGGGGTGGTGGTCTATCGCGTGCAGACGAGACGGGGGGATGAGGCGATCACGACGGAGCGGCTGGCGGGGGCGGCGGTGACGGGAAACGGCGATGAGGTGGTGGTGACGGGGCAGGCGCAGCACCTGGCGGTGCGTCATGTGTTTGCGCTGGAGGCGGGAGTGCTGCGCGAGCGGATCGCGCTACGGAACACGGGCGAGGGCGTGACGACGGTGGAACGTTTGGAGATCGGCGCGACGCTTCGGCTGACGGCGGTGGGCGAGTATGGGCGGTTGCTTCCTGAGGTGCGGGATGTGGCGTGGGTGCCGATCCCGATGCGGCGGCATTCGGAGGACAGCAGCGGCGGGCATGAAAGTTTCAGTGGGCGTGATCTGATCATGCGTCGGCCGGACTGCTGGTTCGGGCGGAACGCCAGCGAGCCGCGCGGGGGTCTGCCGTCGCATTTTCGGCCGGTGGATGCGTGGTTTGCGGATGGTTGGTGCTGCACGGCGGGCGGGCGGACGCTGGTGGTGATCAAACATGCGACGGCACATTGCGAGTTGTGCCCGCTGGATGGGGAAGCGCGGGACGGGGGCTGGTTTGCGCGGATGGGTGGCGCGGCGCTCATTGAATCGCAGTCGCAGGGCGGGACGACGTTCATGCCGGCGGGCGTGGTGGGGTTGGGCGCGGGCGAGACGATCGAGCTGGGTGAGACGCGCTACGTGCAGGTGGACGGCGACTGGACGGCGGGGTACGCGGCGTTTCGGGATTACTTTGACGGGGAAGGTTACGTGCCGCCGACGGATTTCGATCCGCCGGTGCACTGGAATCAACTGTATGACATGAGCAGTTGGCACACGGTGCGCGGTGTCGAGGATCGGCGGGGTGACCTGTACACGCTGGACGCGCTGTGGGACGAGGTGCGGAAGGCGAGGGCGTATCACTGTGAGTCGTTGTATCTGGATCCGGGGTGGGACACGGCTTTCGGCAGTTCGGTGTGGGATGAAGGGCGGCTGGGGCCGCAGACGGAGTTCGTGGCGAAGCTGAAGCGGGATCATGGGCTGGGTCTTTCGCTGCACTGTCCGCTGGCGGCCTGGTCGGACGTGTCGGCGTATCCGGCCGAAGCGCGGGTGATGGATGCGGCGGGGGAGCGGGCGACGGGGTCGTTGTGTTCGGGTAGCCGACAGTATCTGGATGTGAAGGCGGCGCGTTTGCGGCAGTTGTGCGCGGACGGGGCGAGCTTTTTGATGTATGACGGGACGCACTACACGGGGGCGTGTTTCGATCCGGATCATGGGCATCGGGTGCCATACACGCCGGACGCGCAGGCGGGCAGCTATCAGTGGTTGTGTGATGCGGTGTTGGCAGAGCACCCGGCGGTGTTGATCGAGCTTCATGATGTTCAGGGGAATTTCATATTGCCTCGACATTTCCCGCACCGGCCGGGCTGGTCGGTGGAGAACTGGGGCAATGAATTCATGTGGGAGACGTCGGCGGATCTGCACACGGGGAAGATGAAGTATCTGGATTATCTGCGGCGGGCGTATTCGATTCCGACGTATCTGCATATCTCGTTGATCAACGACAACGAGCACGGGCTGGCGTTGTGGTATGCGGCGAGCACGTGCGCGCACCTGGGGATCGGCGGGACACACCCGAACGCGCAGGTTGCCGCGGCGCAGCAGGGGCACATGGCGAAGTATCGCAAGCTGAAACGCTTCTTCGTGCAGGGGGAGTATTTCGCGGTGGATGAGCAGACGCATCTGCACTACCTGTCGGATCGGCGGGAGGCGGTGCTGTGCCTGTTCAACTTCAGTGACGCATCGGCTTACCGCAATGAGGCGATCGCCCTGTCGGAGCGTTTCGAGTTGGGCGAGGATCCGCACCAGAATCTGGGGGTGCGGGTATCTCGGGAGAAGCCTTGCACGCTGGTGTTGAATTCGGTGGTTCCGCCGTGGGGCGCGGCGGTGTTGCGGCTGGGTCAGCGGGGCGGGATTGAGGACACGACGATGACGTGGTGAGCGGCGGGCGGTGGGCGCACGGAGTGGGGATGACGAGGCACACGATCCGGCGGATAATGGCGAGCGGTCGATTTGCATCAGGATGACAGCAATGTTGAACAAGCACGATGTTGAGGTGATTCGAGGATTGGCCGAGCGGGTTGCGCAGATCGCGGCGCTGCCGGTGCAGGAGGAGAAGCAGCGGCTATGGCGGAAGCTCAACGCGCTGGATGCGGAGCGGCCGATGGTCATGATCGATCAGGTGTGTTGGCACGAGATGAACATCGACGATGAGCTGACGCTGCGCTGCACGGATGAAGAATGTCGCGAGTACGAGGGTCAACTGCGGCGGACGCTTTACCAGTGGGAACATTTTCCGGTGGACATGGTGGTTGAGCCGTTCGTGCGCGTGCCCAAGGCGATTGAGAACACGGGGTTCGGGGTGGTGGTCAAGGAACTTGTCGCGGTGACGGATCCGAGCAACGACATCGTGGCGCATGAGTATGAGAATCAGTTCCAGCGGGACGATGACCTGGAGAAGATTCACGAGCCGCGCGCGAGCCACGATGCGGAGGAGACGGAGCGGCGGATCGCGGTGGCGCATGAATTATTCGATGGTCTGTTGGACGTGTTGCCCTGGGGGGCGGATTTGTACTTGTCGTTGTGGGATCCGCTGTCGACGTGGATGGGGGTTGAGAACGCGTTGTACGCGCTGGTGGATCGGCCGGAGTTCATGCACCGTCTGCTGGCGCGCATGACGGACGGTTATTTGAGCATGCTCGACCAGCACGAGGAACAGGGGCTGCTGTGCGGGCGGCAGAGCGTGATCCATTGCACGGGCGCGCACACGGATGAGCTTCCGGCGGCGGGTTACGATCCGGACAAGCCGCGCACGAAGGATCTATGGATGTTCGGGATGGCGCAGATGCTGGCGGCGGTGTCACCGGAGATGGTTGAAGAGTTTGAGGTGGCGTACACGGCGCGGATCTGCGAGCGGTTCGGGCGGGTGTATTACGGCTGCTGCGAGCCGCTGGACGGGAAGATGGCCGAGGTGCGGAAGATCCCGAACGTGCGGAAGGTGTCGATGAGTCCGTGGGTGAATGAGGAGCGCGGGGCGGCGGAGATCGGGTCTGGTTTCGTTTACTCCCGCAAGCCGAACCCAGCGCTGCTGGCGGGGGATCACTTCCGGGATGATGAGATTCGCGAGCATCTGCTGAAGACGCGCCGGTGCTGCGATGAGCACGGGTGCAATCTGGAACTGATTCTCAAGGACATCAGCACGGTGTGCTACGAGCCGGAGCGGCTGTTTGAGTGGGGACGGATCGCGATGGACGTCGTGGGCGGTTGACGCGGGGGACGGCGCGTTATTGCTCGGACCAGGGACGGCCGGGCGGCGGGGGCGGGGGTTGCTGCCAGCGCCAGTCGGATTGGTAACTGAATTCGAGATGGGGGGTAAGGCGGTGTTGGCCGCCGTCGCGTTTGGATTGGAGGACGGCGTCGAGGGCGCCGCTGGACATGAGGGTGCGTTCGACGGGCCAGGACGGCTGTCCGGTGAGGATCATTTCTTCGATGCCGTTGAGCAGGAAGGTGAAGTGCATGCCGGGGCGTGCTTCCTGGGTCCAGAACTGGCAGGCGTCGATGCGATCGTCGGCGTAGCGCCAGGCGCCGGTCCACTCGGCGCAGGCGCCGTTGAGTTCGATGACGGCGGCGCGGAGGCCGTCCTTGTATTCGAGTAAAAACAAGACGGGGTTTTTGACGGCCTCGCGCAGGGGGGTGGCGCCGTTTTGATGGTGGGATTGCCGGTTCCATGCGGCTTCGAAGAGTTCGGGATCGAAGGCGCCGTCGTCGACGGCCTGCCAGACGTCATCGCCGGCGAGGCCGCGGACGGCGCGGATTCCGGTTTCGCCGCCTCGGCGTTGTTCGGCGAGGGCCTGGACGGCTTCCAAGGCGTGGAAGCCGTAGTGATCGGTGGAGCCGTAGGTGATGACGACGATTTCGTTGAGGTCGGCGTCTTTGTCGACGTCAGCGGCGGGTTTGCGCCAGGTGCCGGGCACGGAGCTGCCGGCCATGAGGGGGACACCGAGCTGTTTGGCTTCATCGTAGATGGCTTTGGCGTCGTCCCAGTTGTCGGCCAGGTGTTTGTCGCAGAAGACGGGGACGGATTTGCCGGTCTGTTTGAAGACGGCGGCGATCTCGTTCCAGAAGCGGCGCTTGGGGTATTGGGTGTTGCCGGAATCGGAGCGCGGGTAGTTGCCGTGTTCGGCGATGAGCAGGACGCCGTCGACGGCGAGGTCACCGGTGCCGTTGGTGAGAGTGTCGGCGATGTTGTCGTGGATGGGGAAGCTGTGCGAGGCCGAGAGCATGCGGGAGGTGTCGGCGTCGGGGACCTGATCGGTGTAGAGCGACAGAAGGTGGAGGGGCGATCGCTCGCCCTTGCCATCGAGGGTGTAGGTTTGCAGGAGCCGGCTGACGATGATGTCGGCGTGGGAGTTGTGTCGGTATTCGGTGACGACGGCGGCAACTTGTTTCACGTCGGAGGACTCCGGGTTGGTCGCGCTGGACGACGGGATGGGGTTTTCGGCGTTGGGTTCGGGCGGCTCGCCCACGCAGCCGACGAGGGCGGTGAGGGCGGTGAGGGCGAGCATGCAGCAGATGGTGAGGCGGTTGGGCATGGTGGTCGGCCGTGATCGTAACAGGGAAGCGCCGGGTTGCCACGCAGGGCCACGTGCGCGCGGTATCATAGCGGACATTGTTATCCGCGTCAGTCGATGGATTGGGAGGCCACGGCATGGTCAGTTCAGCGGCGCATGATGAGGTGCGGAGTCTGCTTGACGATCTGGAGCGGCGGGTTGATCCGGCGCACCAGGGGCGGATTCGCGAGCGGCATATGCGAGCGGCGACGTGGAAGGCGACGGATCGGCCGCCGGTGTTGATCAGTCCGCCGTGGGATCAGCGGGTGACGCAGGTGTATCCGTACTGCGAGGCGGTGGAAGACCCGGCGAAGATGATGGTGAACGAGCTGAAGCGGGGGCAGGCGTCGGTGGTGAACTGGTTGCGCGTTCAGGACGACCACGTGTTGCAGGTGCGTCCGGACCACGGGATCGGGCTGGTGGGATCGGTGTTCGGGGCGCGGGTGGAGGTGGTGGAGGACAATCCGCCGTGGGTGCATCCTCTGGCGAGCGATGACATTGAATCATACATCCGTCGCGCGGTGGAGACTTTCGACATCGATCGGATTGAGGAGCTCGGATGGGTGGGGCGCGTCAGCGAGGCGCTGGATTACATGACGACGGTGATGGGCGACTATCCGCGGATGTCGTCGGCGATCGCGGTGATCATGCCTTCGCTGACCGGGTCGATCGAGACGGCGGGGCTGTTGTGGGGCAGTGACATTTTCGCGGCGCTGATTGACGAGCCGCAGTTGGTGGACGACCTGCTGACGGCGATCGATGAGGCGATGGTGTATCTGCACGACCGGTATCGGTCGTGGATCGGACGGGAACTGCTGCCGGAAGGGTTCAGTCATCAGCACGGGTCGATCATCCGCGGGAATCTGATGGTGCGGAATGATTCGATCGTGATGGTGAGCCCGGAGATGTACGCCGAGCAGTGTTTCGGCCATGACAAGGCGGTGCTGGACGCGGCGGGCGGGGGCGGGGGCGCGTTTCACTCGT
Organism: Planctomycetaceae bacterium; assembly: GCA_002685935.1. Lineage (GTDB taxonomy): Bacteria > Planctomycetota > Phycisphaerae > Phycisphaerales > Zrk34. The sequence goes on from NYZD01000080.1 coordinate 12,658, forward strand.
GCGGGCGATGGCAGGCACACATGCGGGGGATTCTGGCGGCGGAACAGATTGGCTCGTTGGATTTCGGGGCCAATCAAAGCCAGATGAATGACATGGACACGGTGTACGGCTGGGCGCGGGAATACGGGAAGCATTTGAGTCTGGTGACGGCGACGGCGGATGAGCTGCGCACGGGGAGCATTCGTGAGCGATTTGCGACGGGGGCGACGCTGCACTGCACGGTGGAGAGTGTTGAGGAGGCCGACGAACTGATGGCGGCGTATTGCGCGGCGATGGGCACGCGTGAATGAGTGAGCGGCGGGGATGGCGCCGACAGGGAAGATACAAGCATTTCGCCACCTTTTGTCCTTCTACATAAACGACTCCCGACCCCTTTGTTTACTGTTTAGTCGTAGCGGGGGACGGTGGGGTCGATCTGGAGGGACCAGGCGTCGATGCCGCCGGCCATGGATTTGACGTCGGTGAAGTCGTGCTGGATCAGGAACTGGGTGACGGAGAGGCTGCGCATGCCGTGGTGGCAGTAGACGACGATGGGCCGATCGGGGTCGAGTTCCTGAAGGCGGGCGGGGATGTCGCCCATGGGGATGTGGAGGGCGGGTTGGATGCGGCAGGCGGCCCATTCGGTTGGTTCGCGACAGTCGAGGAGGGTGAAGCTGTCAGGATCGTCGCGCAACATCCGGCGGACCTGTTGGGGGGTCAGTTCGAGGGGGGGGGGCGTGGTCATGGGTTGGGCGGCGGGGAAAGAAGGATCGCGAGGCGTTAGCCGATGCCGCCCTTGAGGCCGGAGGCGTCCTCGCCGAGCTTGTCGAGCAGGGACTTCATGGATTCGGAGGCTTTGGCTTCGCGATCGTCGTTGACGACGTATTTGCGGACATCGGCGCGGGCGCCTTCGGGGTCGCGCCGTCGGTCGCCGCCGTCGCGTCGTCCGCCGCGCGGTTTGCCGGACTGGGGCGGGGCGACGTCAGGCTCGGCGGCGGATTCGGCGAGGGCGCGGATCGACAGGCCGATGCGGCGCTGGTCGGGATCCATATCGACGACTTTAACGGTGACTTCCTGTCCGGTCTTGACGACGTCTTCGACCTGATCGACCCGGCGATCGGCGAGTTGCGAGATGTGGATGAGGCCTTCGACGCCGGGCTCAAGCTGGACAAACGCGCCGAAGGTGGTGGTGCGGGTGACGGTGCCGGTGAGGACGGTGTCGGGCAGGTATTTGGAATCGGCATCGGCCCAGGGATCGGCCTGGGCTTGTTTGAGGGACAGGCCGATGCGCCGGCGGCCGGCGTCGACGTTGAGGACTGAGACGTTGACGACCTGGTTGAGCTGCACGATGTCTTCGATGCGATGGAAGTGTGACCAGCTGAGTTCGCCGGCGGGGACGAGGCCCTCGACGCCCTGTTCGAGTTCGACGAACGCGCCGAAGCGGGCGATGCGGGTGACGCGGCCGGAGACTTGCGCGCCGACGGTGAATTTGTGTTCGACGCCTTCCCAGGGGTCGGGTTGGACCTGTTTGCAACCGAGGGAAATGCGGTTCTTTTCAGCGTCTATTTTGAGGATTTTGACCTGGACGCTCTGTCCGGCCTTGAGGACATCGCGGGGATGATCGACGCGAGAGTAGGCGAGGTCGGAGATATGGATGAGGCCGTCGATGCCGCCACCGAGGTCGACAAATGCGCCGAAGTCCTGGAGGTTGCGGACGGTGCCTTCACGGATCTGTCCGACTTCGAGTTGGCCGATGACCTGTTCGCGCTGGCGGGATTGTTTTTCCTCGAGTACGGCACGGTGGGAGAGGATGATGTTACGTCCGCGGCGATCGATATCGATGACTTTGGAGACGAGCTTGTGACTGAGCAGGGGGACGAGGTCGTCGACGTGGTGGAGGTCGACCTGGCTGGCGGGCATGAAGGCGCGGTGTCCGGAGACTTTGAGTTCGAGACCGCCGGTGTTGAAACCGATGACATGGGCCTCGACGGTCATGCCTTTTTCGAGTTTTTCCCAGGGGACCTTGCTGATGGCGCCGCGTCGGGTGAGTCGCAGGAGGCCTTCGGCTTCAATGAGGCCTTCGACGATGAACTCGACGTTGTCGCCGACTTTGGGCAGTTCCTCGAACTGGGTGATGGAGACGAGTCCCTGATTTTTGAGGCCGAGGTCGACGAGGACATCGTCGCCGGTGATGGCGACGATGGTGCCGTTGTGGAGATCGGGATCTTTTGACTCGGCGGCTGGTGGCGCGGGGGCATCGGGGGCGGTTGGGTCTGGGGCTGGAGCGGAGTCGGGGGCGACCGGGGGCGCGGGGGTCGCATCGGCGGCGGCATCGGCGTCCATGAGTTCTTCGACGGAGGCGTCGCCGAGGGCGTCGGCGACTTCCTTATCGAGTTGCGCATCGGCGCGCCCGAAGTCATTGGGCTTGTCGTTCATGCCGTTATTAGCCTTTTACACACCACAACAACCAAGAGTTATCGCTATCGGCGAGAATGCGGCGCATCGTAACCGAAACTGCCGGTCGGGTGAAATGTGCATCACGTCAAAGATCGGGCCTGGCCACGGTTATCGGGCAGACTTGCCGGCGATGGTCAGACGCTGCGGCGGGGAGGCGGCGGGCGGCGCATCGGGGGCGGGCGCACTGGCGCGCCAGCGACGATAAATGCGTCGCGAGAGGTAGAGCGCCGCGGCGATGATTGCGAGGACGACGAGAATGATCTCGATGAGATGATTCATATTGACATTCTAGGCGCCAAAGAAGGCGGAGCCGACCTGATGAACGAGCACTGACGCGGCCCAGGCGAGGGTGGTCATGTAGACGAAGGAGAACGCGGCCCACTTCCAGCTTGATTCGCGAGCGATGACGGTCAGGGTGGCGCCGCACTGCATGCACAGGGCGAAGAAGACCATCACGGACAGCGCGACGAGGGGCGTGAACACGGATTGGCCGGCGCGGGGTCCCTGGGTCCAGGTGGCGCTAGCCATGGCGGAGCGGAGGTCGGCGGACTCTTCACTGACCTCTCCGCCGAGGGCGTAGACGATGCCCATGGTGGAGATGATGACCTCGCGGGCGGGGAAACTGGCAAGGACGCCGACGGTGATTTTCCAATCGAAGCCGGCGGGGTCGAACACGGGCTGGACGGTTTTGCCGATGCGGCCCATGTAGCTTTGTTCGATGTATTGACTGTCGATGGCATGTTGGTGAGCGGTGTCGGCTTCGATTTGAGATTGGGCCTGTTCGGCGGTGATGCTTTGTTCGGCGGCGAGTTGTTGGATGTAGTCTTGCGTGATGGCATCGGATCGGGGGAAGTAACACAGGGCCCAGATGATGATGGACATCGCGAAGATGACGGTGCCGGCGCGGATGATGAACTCTCGGCCGCGCTGCCACATGCGCCAGAGGACATCTCGGAGGAGGGGGACGCGGTAGGCGGGCATCTCCATGAGGAACGGGGAGGTCCGGGTGCGGAGGAACAGTCGATTGATGGTGAAGGCAATGGGTACGCTGACGGCGAGTCCGACGACGTGCATGGCGAAGACGGTGGCGGCGGCGACGGCGACGCCGTAGTGCGGTTCGACGAACGCGCCGACCATGAGGACGTAGACGGGGAGTCGCGCGGAGCAACTCATCAGGGGGGCGATGAGGATGGTGGTGAGTCTTGCTTTGGGGTCTTCGATGGTCCTGGCGCCCATGATGCCGGGCACGGCGCAGGCGTATGAGCTGAGCATGGGGACGAAGCTTTTGCCGGTGAGACCGCACCAACTGAAGAGCTTGTCCATGAGGAAGGCGGCTCGGGCCATGTAGCCGGTGTCTTCGATGAGGGAGATGAAGAAGAAGAGGATGAGGATCTGAGGCAGGAAGACGAGGACGCCGCCGACGCCGGCGATGAGGCCGTCGACGACGAGGGCCTGAAGCATGGGAGTGGCCGCGAGCATGGGTTCGACCCAGCCGCCGAGCAGGTTGAAGCCCTCCTCGATGAGGGTCATGGGGGCCTGGGCGATGAAGTAGAGCAGATAGAAGACGACAAACATGACGCTGGCGAAGGTGGCCAGGCCCCAGAAGCGATGGGTGAGGAGTCGGTCGATGGATTCACTGCGCGTGGCGCGGGGCTGATCGGGTTTGGTGATGACGCCTTCGAGCAGTTCTCCGAGTTCGCCGTAGCGCAGGACGGACTCGGCATGGAAGGGATGGAGGGATTCGGCCTCGAGCGGGGCGCGTGCGGCGGCGATCTGCTCGCGGCGCTGGTCGTGGGACCAGGGGAGGCGATCGGCGATGGCGGAATCGACATCGAACAGGAGGCGAAGGAGTTCGGCTTCATCGAGTGACTGGCCGGTGGTGGATTGGATGGACTCGCCGATCGTTCCGACAGCCTGGCGGATGGGTTGGGGCCAATCGACGGAGGTGAGATAGCGGGGGCGGTCGAGAGCGTCGACGATGGCCTGGCGGAGCTGGTCGATGCCCTGGCCGGTGGAAGCGATGGTGGGGACGACGGGGACGCCAAGACGTTGGAGCAGGAGGTCGGAGTCGATCCGGAGGCCGCGCGCTTCGGCGGCGTCCATGAGGTTCAGGGCGATGACGACGGGAAGTCCGGTGTCGGCGATTTGCGAGGCGAGGAAGAGATTGCGCATGACGTTGGAGGCATCGGCGACGCAGACGACTAGGTCGGGGCGCTGCATCTGGTCGATGTGTCCGGTAAGGACGTCGATGGCGATACGTTCGTCGGCGCTGACGGCGGCGAGGCTGTAGGTGCCGGGCAGATCGATGAGGGTGACTTCGCGATCGGGGAGATTCAGCGCGCCGGTTTTGCGTTCGACGGTGACGCCGGGGTAGTTGCCGACGCGCTGGCGGGCGCCGGTGAGTCGGTTAAAGAGTGTGGTTTTGCCGGTGTTGGGATTGCCCATCAGCGCCACGGTGGCGGTGCGGACGGGGGCTTGAGTTGGCGGGTCGGTGGTCGTCATCGCGGGGCTGATTGTAGGAGCGCGCCGGCTTGGGCGGGCGGAATCATTGGGCGGGGTCCACGGTGACGGTGACGTGCTGTGCGTCGGCGCGGCGGAGGGACAGTTGTCCGCCGTGGGTCTCGATGGTGATCGGGTCGCCGAGGGGCGCGACGCGGATGACGCTGAGCTGGGTGCCGGGGAGCAGTCCGAGGGCCATGAGTCTCTGGCCGAGGGTGGTGTCGCCGGCGATGGCATCGACGCGTGCGGATTGGCCGACCTGGAGTTGGGAAAGTGAAGCCATGGTGGTGACTCTCGTAATGACGGTCGGGATTGTAGCGGGCAATGGTCCTGCAAATCCCGGTTTAGGGGCCATGGGCGAGGGTTCCGGGTGGAGGCCCGAGTCGGGCATGTCACATTCTCACCGAATGAGATTGAGTCTCATGCAGGAGGCGGGTATTCTGATGGGGTGTCGTTCCGTCGTCAAGCGCCGGAAAATGAGGATTTTTCAGTAGACGGGGCGGTCGGATGGGAGTAGGTTGGACATATATGTCTTCGACAGCGCCACAGCGATTGAGTCTCACCCCGCCGGCCGCGGACGCGATATCGGGCAATGAAGCGTTTGAGCCGGTGTGCAGTATTTTTCGGCGGTTCCTGACGAAGCAGGGGCTGCGGATGACGACGGAGCGGGCGGAGGTGCTGGACGCTGTGTGGACGATGGACGGGGTGTTTGAGATCGAGCAGCTGCTGGACCGGCTGCGGGAGTCGGGGCACCGGGTGAGCCGAGCGACGGTGTACCGGACGATCAAGCATCTGACGGAGGCGGGGATCATTCAGGAAGTGCTGCTGGATTCCAAGACGAGCCATTACCAGTTGGTGTATGGGCGGAAGACTCAGGATTACATGATGTGCATTGAGGATGATCGGCTGATTGAGTTTCACAGTCCGGAGTTGATCGCGTTGCGCGAGCGGCTGTGCCGCGAGATGGGTCTGGAGGCGGTGGGCCATCGGATGTTGATCTATGCGGTGTGCGGGCGGGCGCGGAAGGCGGCGGGGGAAGAGGCGTGAACAGGTGGGAATTGCGGGGGAACGTTTGGGGGCACTTCACAATTCACGCGCGACATGCCAGGCGCGGTCGAGTAACTGATCACAATTGATGCCGGTGGCGCCGGAGAGGGGGAGGACCTTTTGTCCGAGCTGCTCTTCGATGAGTTCGATGGCGGTGGCGTGATCGGATTGGGGCAGGAGGTCGAGCTTGTTGAGGGCGATGATCTCGGGTTTGGCGGCGAGCTCGGGGGAGTGGCCGGCGAGTTCGCGGCGGATGGTGTGGTAGTTGTCGGCGGGGTCTGATTTGTCGGGGGGTTCGACATCGAGGAGATGAACGATGATGCGGGTGCGTTCGATGTGGCGCAGGAAGTCGTGTCCGAGGCCGGCGCCGTATTGTGCGCCTTCGATGAGGCCAGGGATGTCGGCGATGACGAGTCGGCGTTCGACGTCGAGGGCGGCGATGCCGAGTTGAGGCTCGAGGGTGGTGAAGGGGTAGTCGGCGATTTTGGGACGGGCGGCGGAGATGCGGGACAGGAGGGTGGATTTTCCGGCGTTGGGCAGGCCGACGAGGCCGACGTCTGCGATGAGTTTGAGTTCGAGTCGGAGCCTGCGTTCGATGCCGGGGTCGCCGGGGGTGGCGCGGCGGGGGGCTTGGTGGGTGGAGGATTTGAAGTGTTCGTTGCCCAAGCCGCCGCGACCGCCGGGCGCGGCGAGGAGTTCGAGATCGACGGCGTCGAGGTCGCCGATCAGATCGCCGGTGGTGTCGTCGTAGACGACGGTGCCGGGCGGGACGCGGACGATGAGGTCCTCACCGGCGCGGCCGGCGCGGGAGCTACCCCAGCCGGGTCGGCCGTTCTCGGCGAACCAGTGGTGTCTTCCGGCGAGGTCGAGGAGGGTATCGACGTTGGGGACGGCACGGAGGATGACGGAGCCGCCATCGCCGCCATCGCCGCCATCGGGTCCGCCTTTGGGGACGTAGGCTTCGCGCCGGAAGGAGACGGAGCCGTCACCGCCGTTTCCGCCGCGGACGAGGATGATGGCGTGGTCGATGAGCATGGGTGGGATCGGGGTTGGGTCGCGGGTTCGAGCGGCATCTTATCGTGAACGGATGATCGGTGAGGTGGGCGGACAGGCGGCTTGGCACGGTGAGCGGCGCGGATGGTTGGGCTAAGGCCAAGACGGGGGAAGGAGCATTTTGATGCGCACGTTGAACTTGCCGAGGTCATGGGCGGGGTTGGTGGTGTGTGGGGTACTGGCGACGGCGGGGCCGGCGCAGGCGGGGACGGAGATCATTGCAGAGACGGGTGACGGGGCGCCGGATGGGAACGGGACGTTTTCGTCATTCACGTCGACGTCGATCGTGTTGAACGATGCGGGGCAGGTGGCGTTCCACGGATTGCTGAGCGGCACGAGCGGGGGGGCGGCGGACAACAAGGGGCTGTTTCGTAGCGGCGGCGGCTCGGTGGCGCAGATTGTGCGCAAGGGCGCTGCGGCGCCGGACGGGAACGGGACATTTGATACGATTGGTCTGCCGGCGCTGAATGACAGCGGACAAGTCGCGTTCGGCGCCGGATTCAGTGGCACCGCGCTGGGCCTATGGGATGACGGCGGCATCGTGATTGGCGCGGGTGGCGCGGTGGTGCAGATCGCGCGCGAGGGCGAGGCGCCACCGGACGGGAACGGGGTGTTTTCCTGGTCGGCGTTCTCGCCGTTGCCCAATCTGAACGATCTGGGTCAGGTGGCGCTGGTGACGACTTTGACGGGCACGAGCGGCGGGGGTGCGGACGATCGAGCCATTTACCTGGGATCGGCGGCGGGGCTGGTGAAGGTGGTGCGCGAGGGTGACGCGGCCCACGACGGCGACGGGGTGATCGGGTCGTTCAGCGGGGACGCGTCGGTGAACAACCTGGGTCAGGTGGCGTTCAAGGCGTTCTACTCCGGAAACAGCGGGGGCGCGGCGGATGACGGGGTCATC
>NYZD01000081.1 GCA_002685935.1 Planctomycetaceae bacterium
AGCACGCCACGCAGGTTTCCAAGCGCCACGTCATCCAGAGCCGCAAAGTTCGGCAGATAAACCAGCCTGAATGACGACCAATCCATCCGGGGCGTCACCAGATCCATCGCCACACTGTGCGGCCAGATCGCCCGATACATCGCGCGGTGCCGCTGAATGAACTCAGCCGTCGCGTTGTTGTAATCGAACAGCTCGTGGCTCAACGCGCTGTAACCGATCGCCATCTCCGCCCGCGGGATCGAGACCGGCAGATGCGCCGCAATCTGATCGATCTGCCCGATCACCCGCTCCGCCGCCTTGAACCGCGCCGTCGGTTCGCCATCCAGCGCCGCGATGTTCAGTCCCGGCCCTTCAAACGTCATGTACTCCGGCCGATACTGCCAGAACATCGCCCCTGCGCCACCTTCGATCAGTGTCATCCACACGTACAGCGCCGACTCTTCGCCAAGCGTCATCTTTTCGCGCGGCTTCAGCCCACCCACAAAGCTGCCGTAGATTTCTTCATTCCACCATCGGTTGTTCCGACCCATCGCGCGACACCATTGAAAACCGTACGCCTCGCACGCAATGCTGTATGGCTCATCGCTCGTCAATCGATCCGCCGAGTGATGCGACAACCCCCAGCTATCGATCACCGGGCTGACCGTCTCATGGTGCGGGCCGGGATACGACCCGCCGTGCGACCGCTGTTCGTGCCTCCCATCCAACCGATCGATCAGATCCGCCATCCAGCCCAGATGATCCGCCATGTTCTCATGATGGAACCGCTGGTACAGCCACATCTCCACCAGCGCATCCTTGCTGCGCGGCGCGTCGACATCCTCCCACGATCGATACCGGCGCAGCAGTCGCTCGTTCAATTCATCCAGCGTATACCGCTGACACAGCCAACCCTTGTACTTCGCGATCGTGTAATCGTTGTACGGCGGATACGCTTCCGGCGCCGTCCACGCGGCCGCGACGTTGATACCGTCCCATGTGCCCCAGACGCCCATCGCGTCATGATCTTTGTAACGCGGCACAAGCTGCCGCAAATATCGTTCGGCATACACGCGCCACATCGCGTGATCGAAATTATGTGTCATCGAACCATGCGGCGCGAACTGCCCCGCGCGGTCCTGCTGCACACCGCCGTCCCGCCACACCGCACGCATGTCCGGATGTTCCCGAAGCATCCAAGCCGGACACGCCATGTGCGTCCCCAACGTCGCATCCACCCACACCTTCAACCCATGCTTCGCCGCGGTATCAAATAGCTGGTCCAGATCATCAAACTCATACTGATTGGGCAGCGTCTCCACCCAATTCCAACTGTACCACACGCGCACGATGCTCATCCCCGCCGCACTGATCCGTCGGAAATCCTCATCCCAGAACCGCGGCGGCGGCGTCGGCGGGCGGTAGTACTCCACCCCCACCGGAAACGACTTGTCGAACACCGATGAAAGATCCTTCTCGTGGCTGCGCAACGTCAGCCAGGTCGCGTCACCAGTCATGCTCACGATGGCTCTTCCCATGGTTCAATTCGCGCCGCGCGCCCTCGGCCGACTTCACTGAGGATCCCCAGTCAACAAATTCTCCCAGCTCGTCTCCGTGATCTTCGTGTACGTCAGTTCACCCAGTTCCTTCATGTCTTCGATCAACGTCTCCGCATCGGCGCGTTCGACACAACCCACCTTCCATTGCTCCACGCCACCAGACTGAATCTCCATTCCGATTTTGAGACAGCGATTGCGCTCCACCACCTGCGAGCAGAACGACTCCGGCGTCTCAATCGCCTTGAAGTAGATGTACACCTTGTCTGCCGACCGCTCCACGACCTGCGCTTCCGCGATGCCGTCCGACTCGTCCAGATGGTCCAATACCGCCTTGACCTCTTCCTCACTGGGCCTGTCCAGAACGACCAGTTCCTCGACGCTCTTGGGCCCAAGAATGAACCCGCCTGGGCAGATCATCCGTACTCTTGGCAACGCACGCGACAACTCGTTCACGAGGCAGCCGCGATGCACAATCCCAAACTCAATTTGATACATGACTCATTCCTCGCACGGCTCCGACCGCCGACACATCAACACCGAGACACCGGATGTGTCCTTCGTCGCCGCCCAGCATCCCACATCATTTGACAGTGGGCAAACACCCACGCGCGGTGGCCAATCTCCTGTGGAATCCACTAGGATACGGTCCATCGGCGACGCGCCCCGCACGGTGTCGGGCTGCGAAGCAGCACAGTTCCATGCAGGCGCTTCCCATGACCGAACGAGAGTGTTACACCAAAGATTGGCAGCGCACCAACCCAGATCTCGTCATCCATCTGCCCCGTTGGCCCGGCGGCAAAGATGAATACGCCGATCACCTGCACGTCGAATACGCCGCCAACGGGGATCTGCTCGCGATCTGGACCAACGGCTCGGCTGAAAGTTCGTCCGACGTCTACATCGTCTGCGCCCGCAGCACCGATGAAGGCAAGACCTGGACCCAGCCCCATATCCTCAAAGAACCGCCCGCGCCCGGCATGATCCCCGGCCTGGCCTGGCCCGTGTTCAGCAAGTCCGGTCGCATCTACATCTTCTACAACCAGAACCTCGGCATCGGCGAAGACGCCAGCCGATGGTCCGGCATCATTCGCTGCATGGTCTCAGACGACGACGGCCACACCTGGGCCGACGGCAACGTCGACATCGATTGGCGACACACCAAATACGACCACCCCGATCCCTCCGTCGGCTGTAACTGCATCGTCTGGCAAAAACCAATCCGCGACGCCAAGGATCGCGTCATCGCCGGCCTGTCACGATGGTCCAGCCGCATGGTCTACCCTCGACCCATCGGCGGCAACCGCTACCACGCCGACACCGGCTGTGAGTTGATGCGCTACGACAACATCGACGACGGCCCCGACCCCAAGGATATCAAGATCACCTGGCTGCCCGACGAGCCCGGCACCATCCGAGTCTCCCCCCAGATCGAACCCGAAGCGTCGCGTGGCTACAGCCTCGCCGAAGAGCCCGGCATCGCCCTCCTGCCCGACGGGCGGCTCTGGATGAACATGCGCACCGTCACCGGACGCATCTGGTACACCGTCAGCGACGACCACGGCCACTCCTGGCGCCCCCCCGAGGTCCTCCGCTACCGCGACAACGGCGCCGAGGTCCTCCACCCCAAGTCCCCCGACCCCATCTACCGGACCCATGACGACCAGTATCTGCTGTTCTATCACAACCACGAAGGCTACCTCGACGGTGCGACCGGGCCCTGGGACATGGATGCCCGCCGCCCCCTCTGTATGACCGTCGGTGAGTTCCGCCCCAAGGCCCATCAGCCCCTGTGGTTCAGCGATGGCAAACTCCTGTGCGACACGCAGAAGGTCGGCGTCGGCGTCACCGGCCTGTTCTGGCTGGCGATGTACTCCAGCTACACCGAGCGCGCCGGCAAGCGCATCCATTGGTATATCGATCGCAAGCACTTCGTGCTCGGCCGTTACATCACCGATGAAATGCTCGCCGACATGAAAGCGCCGGTCTGATCCCCACTCCTGCCCCTCATGAGGTCACGTCGGTGAGCCACGCCCACGACCGCTCAACTCCGGACGCCTCGCCCCAATCCGATGCGCCGAAGATCGCCGTTGCCGGTGCCGCCTGCATTGACATGACACTCCGCGACATCCCTTCCGACTGGATCAGTCAAATCGGCGGCGACGACTACCACGCCGCGCCCATCCGCCGACTCGATCAACCCGTTTGCATGCACCTCGGCGGCAACGGCGGCGCCGCGGCGTACGTCATGGGCAAGCTCGGCGCCAACGTCGAACTCAACGCGCCCATCGCCGACGACGATGCCGGCATGCTCGTGCGACACTGGCTCCGCGAGGCCAACGTCCACCTCATCGCTCCGCAAGGCGACTCGACCATGTTCGGTATCACCGCCGCCACCGGCGACGGCGTCCGGCTCGGCACGCTCCAACATCCCAGTTCCGCCATTCAATGGCATCTGACCGCCCAATCCGACGCCGCATGGACCCTCATCGCCGCATACCGTTCCGCAACCCGCGCCGAGTTCGCCGACCTCAATCGCGCCCTGCCGCAATTCACCGGCACCGTCGCCCTCGACACCGGCGTCGGTTGGATGCCGGACATCGCCGCCCGGCAGATGCACGATCTCTGGCAACAGATCGACATGTTGATCGGCACGACCGATGAATTGGCCCACTGGACCGGCTGCGACGACCCACACGAGAGCGCGGCCATCGCTCTGCAGCATGGCCCCAAGACCATCGTGATCAAAATGGACGAGCACGGCGCCGCATGGCAATCCGCCGATGAGCCCTTCACCATTCAACCCGCACAACCCATCACGCGCGGCGACCTCAGCATCGGCGCCGGCGACGCATTCAACGGCGCCCTGGTTGTCTCGCTGGCCCGTGGTGAACCGCTTGATTCCGCCGTCAGCGCCGCCCAGCAAATCGCGGCCAAAGTCGTCGAAGTCGGTCGCGGCGTTATCGGCTGGGGCGAGAACCAATAACCGCATGTCCACGTCCACCGATCAACCCGCCTACCACCGCACGTGGCGCGACGAGAACACCGGCCGCGAGGTCCACCAACTCACCCGCACCGGCGATACACAACGACCATTTCTCCCTTACTTCATGACGTGGAAACACCTCTCCGATGGTCGACTACTCATCGGCAACCCCACCCAGAACCGAATCCTCGACTTCTTCTCGGGCGAAATCACTTCACTTCCGGGGATCGGACGCGCTTTCCAGATTGCTCCCGATGGCTCGCGCATCTACTGCTGGGATGACACGTCACGTCGCGTCATCGCGCTGTCGATCCCCGACCTGCATGCCGAACCATTCGGCCAAACCCTCGACCCACAGTTCCCCGCCACCGCCAACCTGCGCATCACCGCCGACGGCCGTTACCTCATCGCCGAGATCATTCATGAACACCCGAAATCCAAGGCCGGTTTCTACGGCAGCGACGCCGCCGCCGTCTGGCAGGTCCTCAACCGTCCGCGCCGCGGCGAACTGTGGACCTGCGACCTGTCCACCGGCCAATCCAACCGCCTAATCCATCTCGAAGACCACGGCATCATCTACACCGACCCCTCACCCACCGACCCCGACCTCATCAAATTCTGCCACGACCAATGGGAGGGCCATTGCCAGCGCATCTGGACCATTCCCACCAACGGCGGCGAACCCCGCCCCGTGCGCCCCCAATCGCGCGGCGAGATCGTCACGCACGATATCTGGTGGCCCGACGGCCGATACATCGCATATTCCTATCAGGATCGACGTGGCGATCCGACCATTCAGCAGAACCCCTGGGCGGAATACGCCGCCGCAGACATGCGCTTCGGCCTCGCCCATCCCCACGGCCCCGAAGCCTACCTCTCCGACCCGCTCGGGCACTGGCATTCGCACATCAACGTCTCACGCGACGGCAGTCGGATCTGCGGTGAAGGCACGCACGACTACCCATTCCTCTGCGCCGCCGACTTCTCCATCGATCGCACGCGCATCGACTTCATCCCTCAAGCCTCGATCCATACGCCCTACGCGTCCGTCGCTGGACACGGCCTGCAGGCCGATTTCACCGCAGACGGACGGTGGCTCCTCTACCACGACACAGTCGACAACGAACACCACATCTGCGCCGTTCGCGTTGAGTTGTAATCAGCGACCACCGTGCCGCGCTATTCCAGCATCGCTTCCACGACCTGCTCGGCTGTGATCGTGCTCGGCAACTGTTCGTAAAAATATCCCGTCGGCGGCCCGAGAAATCCGCGCGTGTGTCCTTCCTGACCGCTGCGAATCATCCGATCCAGCGCCCCGAACCCCGCCCACAGCCGCTCAACGTCCGTCCTCGACAATCGCGTCGCCAGATCGTAGAGCCGCTGCTCGGACATCGACCAATACCCGCACGCCGGCTCAACCGAATCAATCCCCTGCTCGTGCATGCCGTGTACCTTCTGCGCCAACTTCGACAGCACAATCAAACAGCTCAGCCGCCCCACTTCGTTTGGATGCAATTGATCGAGGCCCCCGCCCAACGCCTCCCCATCGCGCTTGATCACCGCCCTGAAGATGCGCTCGATCAGGTCGAACTCTTCGCCATACAGCACATCGAACCGATCGATCACGCAGCGCTGCGGCGCACCGTCCGCGTACTGCTCGCGGACGTGCCGGGGCAGAGGCGTGCCATTTTGATGCGGCAGCATCCGATCAAACATCCGATATCCGATGTGAATCGTCCGCCGAGTAATGTCCGGCGTGTATTGCGTGCCACGGTGCAGAAACACATTGTTGTAAACCACGCCATCGCCAGGGCTCAGCTCCACCCGCAAACCATCTGCCAGCGCCGTCTGCGTCCCGCCGGATTCAACCTGACTCATCTCCGCCTCCGACTGAAGCCGCCGGTGGCTGCCCGGCACCACCTCCAGAATCGAATCTTCATAGAGCGCAATGTTCCACTGCACGTACCCCGGGCCGTTCGCGCCGGTATCCGTCAGTATCTCACTCAACGGCCCGTCATGGTCCGGCCGAACATCACGATGCCAATTCCGCGGATCCGTCCCCCACGACTGCTCCGGTAACTGCGGCTCCTCCCCCTCCTGCCGCGGGTTGTGCAGAATTGTGAACTGACTCAACACGATCCGATCCGACGCTGCGTCCATCAGACGCGCACTAAGCCCGTACGTGTTGTCGTGCAGCGCGAAATTCAGAAAGCGCACCACGTCCGGGTCCGTCGGCTGGCCCTTTTTGGGAATTGGCGACACGCGCGTCGACCCCGGATCGTCGCTGTCGCCGTATCGATCGATCAGCGCGGTGGCCGTTTCACGCAACGGCGCCCATATCCGCCGCCGGGACCACATCCCTAACGATCACAAACCCGTCCCGCCCAAACTGCTCGCGCAGATCGTCGCTCATATCGGCCCTTCATTCTTATGCGTCAATGATGCACCTTCGCCGCAATCTTCATCACGCACGTGGCAACTCATTCTCCCATGTCGCCGTGCTCCATTCCCCCGGCCGCCGGCCCGTCATCATCACCTGATTCACTCCGCGCATGATTGTTCGCCTGCTTCAATTCAAGATCGTATCGCTTACACCAACGCAACACCAAATCCTGATCACCCAGCTCACCGGCATCACGGGCCTGCACGTATCGCCGCGTCTTGCGATTCAGCTTCCCGTAGAACGCCCGGACCGCCGCGTCCTCATGATCCCGCCACAGTCGTTCCGGCACGACCGTACAATTGCTCAGGTAGGGCCGATCCCCGTGCCCGTAATATACTTGAATTGTCCTACGCTCCGCCGTTGTGCGGCGAACCGTCGCGGTGTGCAGCACCGACACATTAAACAGCGCCACGGTTCCCGCCGGCCCATGTAAATCGGAAATTCCCCCTCGCTCCAGTTGCATCGCCTTATCAAGAATTGGCTCGTCCGCCCCCTCCGGCGAAAGCGAAAAACAGTGCGTCGACTCATCCACGTCACTGAGGTACAGCATCAACTGAATGTAGTCCATGCGCAGCGCGTGCCCCAGCCAGTGCGGCTTGTCCCGATGCCATCCCTGCTGCGGCTCGCCGGAATACGGATCCATATGTCGAATGCAGATCTCCCCAAACGCGAGCGGCCCGCCCATCAACGCCTCCGCCGCCGCCATCACCTTCGGATGACGTATCACCTCATCCATCCGCGGCGACGTGATCAGCGCATCGCAGTTCACCCACTGTTGCCCGAACTGACCCCACACCGCCGGATGGTCCCGCCGATCACGATCGTACAACTCCGCAAATAACGCCACCTCATCCGCCCCCAGCGCATCCGACAGCACGACATAACCGTGCCGACGAAAGAACTCGCGTTGCTCATCGGTCATACCGACCATCCTCGCCCGGGCTACAACAGCGGTGTCGATCCATCTTTCGTTTCATATCGTGTCGGCGCCATTGGCACATGGTCACCGTGCGCCCGCACCAATTCCATGTCCAGTTCAACGCCCAACCCCGATCGCTTGTCCAGTTCCGCCACGTCAATGTGCCCGCTGACGACCGGCACCGCCTGCGTCTGCACGTCGTCAAACCACGGCTGAATCGGACAATGCTCAAGAATATTGAAGTTCTGAATCGCCGTCGCGAAATGACCGCACGCCGCCAGCGCGACTGGCCCGTACGGATTGTGCGGCGCGATCGTGATGCCGTACACCTCCGCGAAATGCGCGATCTTCATCATCTCACTGATCCCGCCCGCGTGACACATATCCGCCTGACACACGTCGATTGCCTGCCGTTCAAACCAATCCCTAAACCCCCACCGCGTGATCATCCGCTCGCCAGCCGCGATCGGCACATCAGGAAAGTCCCGTTTCAATCGCAGCGTCGGCTCCACCGTATCCTGATTCGTCGGCTCCTCCACGAAGTGCATCTTCAGTGGCCGCAACCGCTCAATCAACCGATGCGCCCGCACCGGATCAAACATCGCCGCCGCGTCAATCATCAACGCAGATCCCGGCCCGAGCACCTCACGCGACAGCTCATGCGCCGCCACCGCCCGATCCAACTGTTCATCCATGTTATAGGGCTTCGTGCGCTCACCCCAACCACACTTAAACGCATCAAACCCCATCTCCGCCACACGAGGCAGCGCTTCGGCCAGTGTCACCCCATCAAACTCCGGCCCGTACCGAATGTAGCACCGCACACGCTCCCGCAACTTTCCGCCCAACAACTTGAACACCGGCACACCCGCCGCCTTGCCCGCGATGTCCCACAGCGCCTGATCCACCCCGCTCACCGCGCTCATCTGCACCACGCCGCCCCGCCACCAGTAATCCCGATATCCCCCTTGCCAGATGCGCTCGACGTCCGTCGGATCCTGGCCGATCAGCCGCGGCTTCAGCTCCGATTCCACCTGCGCCTTCACCGCCAGCTCGTGATACTCCGTCGTCGCCTCGCCGATCCCCGTGATGCCCTCGTCCGTGTTCACCTCCACGAAAACCCAATTACGCAACACACCCCCGCCGCCCGCCCGCGGGATCCGCATCACATGACAACGCACATCCGTAATCTTCATGGTTCGTCCAATCCTACGATGATCTCACTTCATCCTAAAGCAAATCACATAACCTCATCGCTACTCCAACTCCGGATACAGCGGTAAATCAATCGGCGCGCCTCCCTGCACCGCCGACTTGTACGCCGCCTCCATCATCTCCACGCAACGCAACCCTTCAACCCATGTCAGGCACGGCTGCCGATCCTCAGTGATCCATCCAATAAAATCGCCCACCTCCAGGCGATACGCATGATCAAACCCCAAATCATCAAACCGTTCATGTCGCACCTTTTCGTCATCCAGGTGCTGCCAATACAGATCTATGTGATCCATGTGCGGACGAAGCTTGAATCCCCCATACGCACACTGCCCCATCGGCCCCTGCGCCTCCCGGAACCGATGCACCGGATACGCTGTACTGCTGTGGATCGCCGCCAGCGCGCCTGATTCAAATTCATAAGTCGCGTTGATGATTTCAGGAAACGACCAATACATCTCCTGTCGCGGGCCGTGCATCCCCCACACGCGCTTCACGTCTCCGCACATTGCCCGGAACCAGTCAATCACGTGGACCCCCAGCATCGCGAACGCCCCGCCGCTGAGATTCCCGTCCGCCCACCACGTCCCCGGATAATCGTACGGCCGCATATCCGCATACTGCGTCACACTGATCGACAACGCGCGCCCAAGTAACGATTCATCCGTCAACTCAATCATCCGCGCCCACGGCGGGCGGAGCCGACGTTTATGCCCGATCATCAACTTCACGTGGTTCTGCTCGCACGCGCGCACCATGTCCCAGCACTCCGGCACCCTGCGCGCCATGGCCTTTTCACAGAACACATGCAGCCCCGCTTCCGCCGCTGCGATCGTGATCTCCGCGTGCACAAAGTTTGCCGCCGCCACGATCACCCCATCCAGCGTTTCGGTCTCGATCATCCGCCGGTAGTCGGTGTACGTCGTTTGCGTGCCGGGCAGCTCATTCGCCGCCGTAGCGGCGCCCGCCTCATTCACATCGCACACCGCCACCACGTCCGACACCCCACAAAACACACCGGCAATGTGACTGCCGAAGTCACCACACCCCACCAGTCCAAATCGCAGTTTGTCACCCATGGTCCGGCCCAGCCTTTCTCGTATTCAACACCCCGTCACACACCAGCCGATCGGTCCATCTTGTGTCAACATACTCACTAGTGCCTCGTCCTCGTTGATTTTTCGGTCATATTGTGGATGCATCCGATGATGGGAAGGTTCTGATCTTTCCCGCACGGAGGTCCATCATGGCTC
>NYZD01000082.1 GCA_002685935.1 Planctomycetaceae bacterium
CCTCCGGTCGGGGCTGCGCCCCTCCCTACGGTTCAGCCGGCGAGCAACCACAACCCGGTTCTCTCAAACTGACTGGTACAACAAACGGGAAGGGGTCAGAGTCATCAACGATGCATAGGTCAGACTAATCTCATAGTGGAACACCCGCATAGGGGAATTTGGCGATGAAACTGAATTGGGTAAGAACGGTCTACGGCGACGGTCGCGGATGGCACGTGGGGAGCCTGGTTGAGTGGCGGGGAGCGTATTTTCTGAGTTTCGTGAACGGGACGGGCCACTGCACCGAGGATTCACAGATCGTGGTCGGGCGATCGATGGATCTGGAGACGTGGACGTTTGCCGTGGTGATAGAGCCGCCGTGCATCGATCCGAAGCTGATGGTGGTGGGGGATCGGCTATGCGTGTACGCCGTCAAGGCGGAGCTGGGCCTCGAGCAGGCGGGGCATCGCGTGTTTCCCTCCTGGCAGATGATGGCAAGCAGCGACGACGGTCAGAAGTGGTCCACCCCGGCGCGTTGCTACATGAAGAACCGCGACTTCTGGCAGCCAGTCGCCTATGGCGGCAGGTATTGGGTGGTGGCCGACACCGCCGGCCACGTGGAACAGGGCGGTTATTGCGGATCCGATCTACTGGTGTCCGACGACGGGCGCCACTGGTCGTGGGTGAGCGAACTGCTGGCAGGCGGGCGGGAATATGAGGACGCGGCGAGTGGCGAGCGCTTCGCCACCTGTTCGTCCAGCGAGTCCGCGCTGCACTTTTTTGAAGATGGGCGGTTGCTCGCCGTCACCCGCGCCCGCGAGCACAGCGCCGTGCTCTCGATCGCCGAGCCGCCGTACGACCGGTGGGTGCATCGCCGCAATCGTGGCGCATATTGCAGTGGTGCGGCGATGTGTCGCATCGGTGATCGGATCATCGTGACCGGTCGCAGTATCGAGGGCGACGCCCCACGCGAGGCGTCCGGCCCCTTCGCCGACGAGAAGGGGTGTCACACCGGCGTGCTCTTCTATGAGAACGATGACCTGAATCTCAAATTGCTGCTGCCCGGCGGCGGCGACACCGGGTACGCCGCGATACTCGAAGCCGGCGACAATGAGGCCCTCATCGCTTATTACTCAGACCACGAGCACCACGACCCGCCCGGCTCTAACGTTTACCTGGCGTCGGTGTCGCTGGATGACTGACGGCCTGCCGCTGTCTGATATCACATGGCTTTATTGAGGTCATAGCCGGTTGGATGACTCGTATACGTGAATGCGACGTGCCGATGCGCAACCGGGACCTCAACTCGTGGTGGTAAGACTACGCCTTCGGCCATCTTACGATCACTGGTCCCAAACCATTGGATTTGATCTGGATTGGACCGATCGGGCCGGGATCGGGGTGAGGCACGGGGCGGGGGAGTTAGTCGAATTCATCGCCGCGGAACATGTCGCCGAGGTAGACGCGTTTGACGATGTCGTCGTTGATGAGGTCCCGGGGTTCACCTTCGGCTAGGACCTTGCCGGCATCGATGATGTAGGCGCGATCGCAGACTTCGAGGGTGCGCTGGACGTTGTGATCGGTGACGAGGATGGCGATGTTCTGGCGATCGCGGAGGCGTTGGATTTCGGACTGGAGTTGCTGGACGGCTTTGGGGTCGACGCCGGAGAACGGTTCATCGAGGAGGATGAGTGAGGGTTCGGTGATGAGGGATCGCGCGATTTCGAGTTTTCGGCGTTCGCCGCCGGAGAGGGTCTGTGCGTATTGGTCGCGTTGCTGGATGAGGCCGAACTGTTCGATGAGGTCGTAGGCCATTTGTTGTTGCTGGTCTCGGGACATGGGTCGGGTTTCGAGGATGGCGCGCAGGTTCTGTTCGACGGTGAGTCGTTGGAAGACGCTGGGTTCCTGGGAGAGGTAGCCCATGCCGAGGCGGGCGCGTTTGTACATGGGTTGCGCGGTGACATCGTGTCCTTCGAAGACGACGGTGCCGGCCTCGGGGGTGATCATGCCGATGGTCATGCGAAAGCTGGTGGTTTTTCCGGCGCCGTTTGGGCCGAGGAGGCCGACGATCTCTCCCTGGTTGACGTGGAAGGAGACGCCGTCGACGACGGCGCGGCCGGCGTAACGCTTTTCGAGGTTCTGTACTTTGAGGATGACCATTGGGGGTATGTTAGCAGGAGGTGGGCAGCCGGAGGTAGGGGGTGTGGCTGCGCCAGTCGGGGAAGCGGCGGGCTTCTGATTGGGGGAGGTGGATTTCGAAGAACAAGATGAAGTCGAGGGCGGGGTCGATCACGGCGGCGGGGATGGTGGCGGCGAAGTCGGCGCCGTGTTGTTGCATGGGGTAGGCGATGAAGGGCAGAGGTTGGAGCATGGGTTTGGCGTGGCAGATGACGTGGGTGGGGGCGTTGCTTGCGAGATGAAATTGGATGGGCAGGTCGGTGTCGGGGGATGCGGACTCGGGGAGGGTGCAGGTTGGGTTGGTCAGCGCGGGGAGGGGTCCTTCGCCGGGGAGGGGGGCGTCGTGGGGGGTGCTCGCGCGCAAGGCGATCTGGTCGGCGAGTCGGTTGAGGTCGGTGAGCTGGGCTTCGACGGCGGAGAGGCGGTCGGTCCAGTGACCGCAGTGGCCGAAATGGATGTCGCCGAAGAGGAGGTCGGGATGGTAGACATCATGGGTCGCGTCGGCGAGCTCGATCCACTGTTGATGGGCGCGGCGCATTTGATCGACGGCCTGGTGGTAGCGGGTCTCTGAGCTGGTGCGCTGGGCGATGGCGAGGTGGGCGGCGGCGCGGAGGCGATGTGCGTGGAATGCGCCGAGGTGGGCGAGGATGCGGCAGTCGAGAATGGCGCCGTTGAGTTCGGGGTTGGACGCGGGGGCGGAGGGATCGATTCGATCGAGGGATTGACAGGTTTGGGTGGACCAGTCGGCGAGCTGGTCGGCGACATGGAAGGGAGTCCACTTGCCGTTGAGGGTTTTGGCGAGGGCGTCGGAGACATATTCGCTGATGCCGTAGAACTGGGTGGGGTCGGAGGGCTCGACGTCGAGGTCGCGTCGCCAGCGACGGCCGGCGTAGGTCTCGGTCCAGAAAGACCAGAGGCTGGCGGACCATTGGAGGACGACGGTGAGGAGGGGGAGGATCCGGCCGGCGGATTCGTAGGCGTTGGCCATGGGATCGGCGGCGGCGGAGAAGCGTTGTTGGAGTTCGCGGCGCCAGACTTTCCTGGGGGCGTCGGGGTCGTAGGCAAGTCGACCAAAGAGGGTGTAGAAGAGGAAGTAGCGTTGCTGTTCGTCGGTGTAGGGCTGGTAGGCGGAGTCGGTGATGATGGGGAAGTTGCCGGGGACGTTGAATCCGCCCTTGTTGGTGAGGGGGGCCATGACTTCGATGCCGGCGGAGTCGTGGGCAGCGGCGTGGATGAATCGGCGGACCCAGTCGGCGGATCCCCATTGGAGGACGCGCTGTGATCCGGCGGACCAGAGGCGGTAGATGAGGTCAGTCTTGCGGGGTCTGGTGAGGAGATCCCAGTAGCCGTAGCGGCGGGAGTGGGTGACGTCTTCGGTGCGGATGGCGGGCATGGCGTAGGGCATGGCGAGGTGTTCGCACCAGAACTTGGTGGAGACGATGGTGTTGAGGCCACGTGATTGGGCGGCTTCGACGACGTGATCGCTGAGGCCCTTGGCGCGAAGGTCGAGGCGGATGGGGCGATCGATCTGGGCGAGGGCGTCGAACTGCGATTCGTAGAACTGTTGTTGGAGGTGTTCGGCGATGCCGGATTCGTAGTTCATGCGGAACTGGACGCCGTCGATGGCGGGGCAGGCGGCGAGGAGATTTTTGAGGCCGAGGGCGTTGAATTGGGCGAGGTGTTCGTCGGGGAGGTCGTGGACCATGGCGTCGCCGAACTCGCCGGGGCGCTGGGTCCAGATGCCGAAGGTGAAGTGGAGGCCGTGGTCGCGGGCGCGCTGGGAGATCCACTGGAGCATGTGGAGGTTGTGGGCGCGGGTGGTTTCGTCGATGCCTTCGGCGTGGACGTGGGGGAATTCGGGGATGTCGACGAAGAAAGGGTAGGGCGGGGTGAGGTAGCTGGTCTGGTGGCCGACGGTGAGCGAGAGGTTGTTGAAGCGATTGGCGATGAGCAGCGCGAGGTAGTCGTCCCAAAAGTTGGTCGAGAAGAACCAGTCGCGTTCGCAATCGGCATTGCAGAGAAATACCTGGATGCTGCGCCAGGGCAGGAGGGGAGACTGGGGGCCGGTGATGATGTGATCGGCGAGGGACTGGCCGGGGGCGAGGCATTGGGTGGCGCGGGTGAGTTCGGCGACGGCGTAGGCGAGGCCGCGGGGGTCGCGGCCGGCGGCGACGATCTGTTGATCGGGGGTGTGGGTGATGGCGAGGGATTCGGGCGCGGGCGGACAGGTGACGCGGGCGGCGGCGAGGGCGGCGCCAGCCGCGGGGGAGACGTCGGCGAGACCGACGATGATGGGGTCTTGAATCGTGGGGTGATCGGTGAGCGCGGCTTCGAGGCGCTGGGCGGCGAGTTGGGCGGGCGAGGGGAGGGGCGTGTCGATGAGGAGGGGCATGGGCACGTTTCGATCAGGGGTGGTGGGGCTGCGTGGGCGATATGTTAACAGGCGGACGGGCGGGGATGTGCGCGTTGCGGGGGCGGTGAACGGCGATGTATCCTGCGCGGTGGGAACTGAAACCGAATGGCGTTGTGCGTCGCGGCGCAGCGGGCATGCGCGGATTGAACCGATGTCTCTACGATCATCTCAAGAAGCACTGCAATCGCTGGGTGTGCATGACGGGCTCTTGAGCGCGGCGGAGAAGGCGTTCCTTGATGAGCAAGGGTATCTGCCGCGGGGAAAGATTCTGTCGGATGATGATGTGGCGCGGGTGCGTCAGCGGCTGGACGAGCTGGCGACGGCGGAGGGCGAGGCGGCGGGACAGGAACTGCATCAGGAGGCGGGGACGAAGCGTCTGGCGAATCTGCTGGAGAAGGATGCGGTCTTTGAACAGTTTGTCGTTTCGCCGCGGGTGCTGGCGGGGGTCACGCATGTGATTGGGAGGTCGATACAGTTGTCATCGCTGTCGAGCCGCTCTGCGCTGCCGGGTCAGGGGCAGCAGGAGATTCATGCGGATTGGGCGGACCCGGTGCCGACCGGGGATTTTCTCGTGTGCAATGCAGCGTGGATGATTGACGATTTCAGTGCGGAGAATGGTGGGACGCGGATTATTCCAGGCTCGCAGCGGCGCGACACGCGGCCTCGGGAGTCGCTGGCGGACGTGATGGCGGACCAGCCGGACCAGATCAACGTGTCGGGCAGCGCGGGATCGGTGGTGGTGTTCAACTCGCACACGTGGCACGGCGGGGCGTTGAATCGATCGGCGACGGAGCGGCGGGTGGTGCTGTCGTACTTCACGGTTCGGCATTCGGAATATATCCAGAACGATCATCGGCAGTTGCTGAGTGACGCGACGAAGCGGCGGATGTCGCGGGAGGCGTTGGTGCTGGCGGCGGCGCTGGAGGATCAGGATTGAATGTTGTTGATTGTCACCTCACATGGAAGGCACAGACGTGTATGACGATTTAGGGCCCGGCAAGCATCTGGTGTTGGATCAGCACACGATCGCGGATCGGTATCGGTTGCGACGGCGCGTGCACGAGCCGAAACGTGAAGCGGGCGGTCCGGTGTTGACGGTGGAGAAGCCGTGGGAGGGGGATTCGTTGTCAGTCAACAGCGTGATGTATGACGCGGACCGGGGTCGGTATCGGATGTGGTACAACGTCCTGGATTCGGTGGTGAGCGATGAGCGGTGGTCGAAGCATCCGGATTCATTGGAGGGGAACATCGGCGAGCCGCAGCCGGGGTACCTGTGTTATGCCGAGAGTGAAGACGGTGTGCATTGGGATCGGCCGGGTCTGGGGATCTATGAGCATGAGGCGGGTGCGAACAATATCTGTTTCAAGGGGTACAGCTTCGTGCAGGGGTGCAGTGTGTGCTATCGGCCCGACGCGCCGGCGGACGAGCGGTATGTGCTGGTAAATCTGGATTGGTTTTCGGTGACGAGCGGGGGGGTGAGCCTGGCGTACAGTTCGGATGGGATTCACTGGGCGTATCGGGAGGAGCGACCGGTGATTTTTGGGGAGAGCGATACGCTGAACAACATGGTGTTCAACGCGGAGCGCGGCGTTCACATGTTGTACATGCGCGGCTGGCATTCGGCGGCGATCGGTTGGATCGGGGATTGGGTGGGGGGACCGGGCCGGCCGATGTCGCGGAAGGCGGATGATCGGGATTTGAATCTTCGGCGGCGTCACGCGTCGGAGCATCCGGATCAACCGCGTCTGGAGTATCTGGTCAAGTATGGATCGATCAAGAACGAGCGGCGGCGGGTGACGTACTCAGAGAGTCGCGATCTGAAAGAATGGAGTGAGCCGCAGATCATCATTTCGCCGGACGAGTTGGATGTGAGCGATCTCTACGGGATGTGCGTGTTTCGCTACGGGGATTATTACCTGGGGCAGCTTTGGGTGCATGATGATGATGAGTGGGAGACGATCGAGATGGAGTTGGCGTTCAGCCGGGATGGGGTGGCGTGGTCACGATTGCCGGACCGGCCGACGTTTATCCGGCGCGGGGCGCCCGGTGAGGCGGATGGGTTCATGGTGTTGAGCGCGCAGGCACCGGTGGTGGTGGGGGATGATATTTATGTGTATTGGACGGGACATGACCGGCCACATGACGCGGGGAACTGGCTGGATGGCGCGCCGGCGGGGCTTGAGAATGGGGGCAAGCCGGTGGTCTGTCGGGGTCGACTGCGGATGGATGGTTTTGTGAGTCTGCGTGCGGACCGTCGGCTTGGGGCGTTGGTGACGCGGCCGTTTGTGCTGGAGAGCGATCGGATATTGATCAACGCGGCGGCGTACGGGGGTGAGATATTCGCGGAGCTGACGGAGCCTGACGCAGAGGATGTGCGGGGGAAGGCGGTGGCGGGATTGGGTGCGGACGATTTCGACGTGTTCCGCGGGGATGACATTGGCCATGCGTTGAGTTGGGGCGGGCGAAGCGATCTGAGCGCGCTGAAGGGGCGGCGGCTGATGCTGCGGATGTCGATGTATCACACGGATCTGTTCAGTTTCACGCTGTAGTGGCGGTGGCGGTGATCCACATTCACGTGGGCGCTGTCGTGGGTTCGCGATCGATCAAGTCAAGAGGCGGTGATTTCCCAGGCGAGAGCGGCATGGGGTGGCAGTTGCAAGGGGCGCCTGGATTGAGGGGGCGCGGGCTGGGGGGCGGTGGTGCGGTCGGGGTGGACCTCGGTGATGCTGAATGTTTTGCCTTCGAGTTCGTAACGATCGACGTCGACGTGGATGGTCGTTTGGATGGGCTGGTCGGAGACGTTGACGAAGA
>NYZD01000083.1 GCA_002685935.1 Planctomycetaceae bacterium
GGCGGCTCCCACGTCACCGGCTCCGTCGCGTGAGGGAAGCTCCAGCCCGGCTCGTCGGACATGGCAAAGAACCGCAGGCGATCCAGCGAGCCGTACTCCTTGATCAGGCTCGCGCGAGTCTTGCCATAGTGTTCGCGCGCAGCCTTCTCCTCCGACTCCCCTTGCGGTGTCGGCGGTCGATAGTCGCCGCCGCTCACGTACGGCACGCCGATCTTGTCCACCAGTGCGGGCGGGACCGCGATCGCCGTGTTGTATCCGAGATTGAAGACGGCTCGCGCTTCGATCTCATCGACTGCTTCACTGCAGCCACTGCCGAAGTTGCGCACCGCGGCGACGAAATGCTTGGGCCGATCCTCGGCCGACACGGCGAGGCGCTCACTGACTGCCAGGTGTGCGCACGCGACGTCCGGCACGCTGCGGAAGCGGGCGGGCAACTCGGCGTCGGCCGTCTCCCGTTCGGGCAGCACGAATCGCAGCCCGCCATCCTCGTGAGACAGTCTGATCGCGGCGAGCGGCTTCTTGGCGTCGTCAGTGCGCGCCAACTCCACGACCGTGCTCACGCCTTCGCCGATCGGCTTGCCGTCGCCCGCAATAGCGAGGCTTGCCGTCGCGACGTCTGTCGTCGGATCGAGCGCATCCGAAAGGTCGACCCACGCCGACGGCTTGCCGAGCGGAAGGTCCTCGAAGCGCACGCTAAGGTTCGGGTACCACGGCGACCGGTGAATGATGTTGATGCCGATCGTGGCCTCGAACGGTCCTTCAGACTCACCCGCCTTCAGCACCGTGACGCGCGCGAACAAAGACCGGCCCTCCGCAGCCGACGCAGAGGCACAAAAACCCCCCAGTGTGATCCAAAGTAACAGCGAACCGAGCAGACCCGCCGCAAGACATCTGTTCACGTCCGAGAGCTTCGCCATCGCATCTTCTCCTCAGTAATTTGGAGATACCGTTCCGGTCGTCAGTTTTCACCGCAAAACCTCCGTCGATTGTCTCGCCGCCCTGGGACACGTCAAGGCGAGTGCACTTTCGCGTCGAGACAGCGCCGGGACCGGCCGCAGAAAAACTGCCAGGAGTCTTGAAGCGGCCCAGCCGATTGTCAGATCATGCGGAAAACGCGAGCATGGCCGACGCCGAAGAAAGGTCTGCCAGATCGCACACGCCACACGCGCAAACTGACCGACGCGATAACCGTCGACGGCATCGAGTTAGCGTCAGTTTATGTCGCCTCCATTCGGTTCACCCGGATCGCGATCATCGGTGACCCCGGGTCGCCGCGATACGATCACCTCTGGCAATTCGTAGTCTTGCCAGGCCTCTTCGGGCGTACAACCGGCGACGGATGCGAAGTCAGACGAGGCCGTACGAGGATGTATTCTTGAGCAATGGCGATCACGACGGCTTCGATGAGCCGCAGAGCGGGTGAAGCCAACCAAGTGGACGTGATCCGCGCCGCTTCAGGGAGCATTGTCGTTATGCTAACGACCTGAGATCGACGGCTGCTCGAATGACGCGGCCTGCACCGATTGCGGCGGTGTCACAATCTCTTGGGTCGCTGCACCATGACAAAACACCGGCATTGGAACTGGTACGTTTCGGCCCCATTTTACAAACGGACCTACATTCAGATCGCCCACCAGTTGGACGACGACCTGTTTGCCTGTTTGGGAACTCGCACCCAGGATGCTGTAGTCGCTGATTGCGGCTGCGGGCCGGGAGTCGTGACGGAGAAATTTCTGGAAGAAGGAGCGCGCCGCGTGTTCGCCGTTGATGTGAACCCACGTATGCTCAGTCAGGCTAGGGAACGGTTGTCGGATGCCGTTGCCGCCGGGCAGGTGATTCCGCTGCAGCGCGCCGCCGACGCTCAGCTCTTCACCGATCTGCGCCATCAATTCTTGCAGGGCGGCGGCTTCGACGTCATCCTCTTCAAACGCAGCCTATACAACCACCGAGACGAGGCGCTGCCCATCTTGCAGTCGGCGGCGGCGAGCCTGAATCCGGGCGGTGTGCTGGTCGTGATTCACGGCGAAAGGTCGCTGCGCCGCTATGCCTTTGGGCCGGGATTGAGGCCCATGTCCCACACACCCTATCACCTGTTCAACCGCGCCATCAGCAAGATTGGCCAGGTATTGGGGTTGGGCCACTATCAGGTATACGCCCAAAGCGAGTTGCTGGATTTGCTGCGCGAAGCGGCCCACGGTGGCGACGTAGAGTTGATCCCCAGTCGGCAGCGGGCGTATAACCTGGGAGGTGTGATAGCCTGACTCGAGCGCCACGGGCGCACGCGCCGCCCGGCCTTGCCTGAACAGAAATGACGTTCAGGCGCAGCCTGATCCTCTTTGGGTAATTGCCCCCGCGCCACGGCACTGACGCATGCCCACACGGATTCAAACTTCCTATCCATCATGGTGGTCATGTGCAGCTTCTCGGTAGCCCGTCTGATCGCCCTGCTGCTGCCTGCCGGGTTGATACTGCACAAGCATGAGGAGACCATATCGGCAGGGATGGCGCTGATCGCGGCTCTGGCTCCGGCGGCGCACAGGGAGAACATCCGGCGCATTGTCCGGGAACACCGCGCGGCACGGGGAGTGACGGCCGAGGGACGTCGGCGCCACATCGGACTGCGGGCACGCACAGGGACGAGTAAGCACATGACGGAAACGCCAACAGATTCGCTTGTATTCAAACAGGCGACCGAATCGTGGGAGTTCGGGGAGGTACACCGGCTCAACTACGACACGTTTGTCGAAGAGATTCCGCAGCATGAGCCAAATACCGACAGGCGGCTGGTGGACAAGTTCCACTCCGAAAACGTCTACTTCGTCTGCCTCAGCGGACGCGAACTCCTCGGTATGGTTGCCGTGCGGGGAAAGCGACCGTTCTCCCTGGACCAGAAACTTGAGAACCTTGATTCATACCTTCCGGCCGGCAGGACGGTATGCGAAATCCGGCTGCTTTCGGTACGGCCCAATCGGCGCAACGGGCATGTCTTTCATGGGCTTCTCAGGACTGTTCTCGACTACTGTATCCCTGCCGGCTACGACATGGCGGTTATCTCGGGAACGGTGCGGCAGGATCGATTGTACCGGCACCTGGGCTTTGTCCCTTTCGGTCCGCGTGTCGGCGCGGGCGCGGCGTTGTATCAGCCGATGTACCTCACGGCGGAGGCCTTTGACGCAACGGCGTTGAAGATGCGGGAGACGCGGCCGACAACGGCCGTAACGGACGGCCGACCCGGGCCGGGAACCGAGGATCGGTCTGCGCTACCGGCCAGCTTCCTGCCCGGTCCGGTCAACGTGC
Source organism: Planctomycetaceae bacterium (assembly GCA_002685935.1). Lineage (GTDB taxonomy): Bacteria > Planctomycetota > Phycisphaerae > Phycisphaerales > Zrk34. The sequence continues at coordinate 3,298 of NYZD01000083.1, forward strand.
ATCCCGATGTGATGGCCGCGCTGAGCGGGGCGCCCGTCTCGCATCGTTCAGAGAGCTTCATCCGGGATGTTGCGGAAACGAGAAGGATGCTCCGCGACCTGACGGGCGCACAGCACGTGGAGATTCTCCAGGGCAGCGGCACGCTGGCGAACGAGACCGTTGCCGGTGAACTTGCCTGTAGCGGTGAACGCGGTTTGCTTCTGAGCAACGGGGAATTCGGGGGCAGGTTGATTGATCATGCCACGCGGTGGCAGTTGGACTTCTCCGTGCTGTCCAGCGACTGGGGCGCCCCGTTCGACTACGCTGAACTCGAGCGGGCCCTGCATGCCGACCCGGATGTGCGCTGGGTGTGGTGCGCACATTGCGAGACGTCGACAGGGGTCCTGAACGACCTCGAACGATTGGAGACCTGCTGCCGGAAGAGGAATGTGGATCTCTGCCTGGATGCGATCAGTTCGGTCGGCACCGTACCGGTGAACCTGCGGCACGTACGCCTGGCCTCCTGTGTCAGCGGCAAGGGGCTGGCGGCATTTCCGGGCCTGGCGATCGTGTTCTGCGTCGAGTCGCATGCCACGCCGCGCCGGTCTCTGCCGAGGTACATCGACCTGTCCTACTACGCCGAAAAAAGCGGGATTCCGTTCACCCTGTCTTCGAATCTGCTGCATGCGCTGCAAGCTGCCTTGAAGCGATTGAGTCCGACCGAGCGGTTCGAGCATATTCGTCAGGTGGGTGCCTGGCTGCGTGGCGAACTGCGAGCGCAGGGGTTCCACATCGTGGCGGCGGATGACCACGCCTCGCCCGCGGTGGTGACCATCGCGCTTCCCGAAGGCCTCGACTCAGGAACAGTGGGACGGGCGATGGAAGCGCAGGGTATTATTGTAAGTTACAACAGCGAGCGAGTACCTCTTGAAGAAACGATGGATTCAATTCTTCCTGATGGGGGAATGCGCGCAGATCGATCTCGCCGCGGCCGTGGCCCGGCTCGCGGCACTCACGCACTGACCGCAGTCTGGCGGGACACGTATGGCATCGACTGCAACGGTAGCGCCATGACCTGTTGGACGGAATATGACATCGGAGCGCTGGAGCGGCGCGGCCTGAACGAAGCGGCCGACCGCGTCTGTCATCACCTCGAAGAATCCATGGCGGATAATCGCATCGTCGGAGGCATGTTCAGCGGCACCGAAATGATCACTTGGTCCGGCGCCCCTTGCGGCTACGAAGGCCTCCTGCAGGGCCAGTTCAGAATGATGCTTGCCGTCGCACGGCACCGCCGGTGGGTGCCGCGCTTCGAACCGAAATGGTGGGCCTCGCCCCCGAAGTGACACCACCTTCGCCCTGATCAACGGATGCTCAGCTGACGTGGCATGAGTCGATTAGGGAGGTGTCACATTCTCCTCCGCCGGAGCAGGGACCGTATCCATCACGTCATACGCATGCAGAAATCCACCGTGCCGGACATAAAGCCTTCCGCCCGACACAACCGGATGAGCCCAGTGATTGCCGCTTCCTTTCGGGAGATTGAATCTGCCGACGATCTCGAATTTCTCCGGCGTGGCATGGGCCAGCCACACTTCACCGCCCTCATCGTAACCGTAAAGCATCCCGCCGGCCCAGGTGATCGCCCCCTTGTGCTTCCGATCTGATGTGAACCGGGCGTAAACCGTCTCTCCCGTCTTGATCGGCACGCACATCAACTGTCCCTCTGCGTTGGTGATCCAGTTGAATCCGTAGAACGAATCCTTCACGAACAGCACACCGCCGAAATCGTTGTCGAGATCCGGATTGCGCCACACTTCCTCGATCTCGCGACCGTCCGCCGAGAGCTTGATCAGGACGCCGCCGCAGTCCCAGCCGCTTGAGATGAAAACATGCCCCTCGTGGTACAACGGCGTCTGTGCATTGATGCCGTGCTCATTGACGTGCTCGAAGTGCCAAAGCAGACTCCCGTCAGCCGCATCGACGCCGAGCAGAGCCGCGCCGGTCATCGTCAGGACGATGCGCCGCTCGCCATGTGCGATCGCCACCGCGGAGGCATACCCGGCCGCATGGTCCACCCCCGTCGTCTTCCAGACCTCTTCCCCCGTCATTTTGTCCAGTGCCAGCACCACCGCCTTGCTCCCACCGGGCGTGCAGATGACCCGTCCGCCGTCGATGAGCAGCGATTCCGAATAGCCCCACGTCCCGTGCCTCCCGTCGTACTTGTCCCGGACGTTCACGGCCCACACCTCATCGCCGTCCGCAGCGCGCAAGCAAGCAACGCGCCCGTTCCCGCTCATGACATACACATAATCGCCGTCCACCGTCGGTGTACAGCGTGTGCCCGGGAGGCCGCCGCGCCAAGCGGGACCGTTGGTGGCCGTCCACTTCACCTCGCCGTTCAGGTCAAGCGCGAAGACGACCATGTCCGTGCCCACCTTGCCGACGGTGTAGATGGTCTTTTTGGAGATCGCAACGCTCGAATACCCGTCGCCGAACCCGGGCTTCACCCACAGCAGCTTCGGACCACCCTCCGGCCAGCTCTTCAGCAGGCCTTTCTCAGTGGAAATGTTGTCTCGATTCGGGCCGTTGAACTGCGGCCAGTCCGCGCCCCGCCCCACCCCCACAAACGCGAGAACCAGACAGATACCAACGAACCGGCAGACCAACCATTGCCGCCCGTCCCAAGCGCTTCGATCACATTCACTCATCACATGACACCTTCGCAACCCCTGGAATGACGCGAGCAGAGCCGACCCGGACAAGCCAGTCTAACTCGTGATCCGGGGAACGATCAATAGACGACCTGTCGTGTATGTCGTCACCGGATCTCTAAATGCTCGGGCGATGGATCAAGTGACAGATTCGGCATCCTCAAACGACCGGCTCCGAACTGGCCACGCTGTTATTCCTGGCATCCAGCACGATCCTGGCCTCCGTCCCGCGCCCGTCGCTGGTGCACTCGGTCGTCGCTGACGTTATGGTGTGGGCGCACTGCTGGATAAAGCAACCGGAGCAACCGGACGGGGCTATCCACACTCAGCCACGGGATACACCATGAGTAAACTCGAGGGCAAGGTCGCGCTGGTCACCGGATCCGGTCGTGGCTTGGGACGGGCCTACGCCCTGCGCCTGGCTGGTTTGGGCGCCGACATCGTCGTGAACGACGTGAACCTGGACGCGGCCAGTCAATACGACGAAGAACTCAGCGCCGCCACGGTTATGGACGAGGTCCGCAACCTTGGTCGCCGCGCCCTGGGCATCCAGGCCGATGTGGCCAGTAGCGATCAGGTGAACGACATGTTCGGCCGCGTCCTCGACGAGTTCGGCCACCTCGACATACTCGTCAACAACGCCGGCGGCGGCCTCAAAGCGCCTGGAGATCCGTCTCCTCAGGATTCCTTCGACTTCACCGTGCAGATCAATCTGATGAGTGCGGTCAACTGCTGCGAAGCCGCCCGAGCGCCGATGCAGCGGCAAGGAACTGGCAAGATTGTCAACGTCTCTTCGCTGTGCGGCCTGCGTGGCACCGAGGGCGGCGCCGCCTACAGCATCGCCAAGGCCGGCGTTGCCCACTACACCCGCGTCCTCGCCGCCCAACTCGGGCCTCATGGCATCCAGGTGAACTGTATCGCGCCCGGCATGATCATGACTTCCCGCAAGATCGCAGAGGGGATTGCCGACCCGGACAGAAAACACGCCGACAAAATAGCCCTGCGGCGGTTGGGCACGCCCGAGGACTGCGCGAGGGTCGTCGAGTTCCTCACCACCGACTTGTCCGACTATGTCACCGGACAGTGCATCTCCGTCTGTGGCGGCATTGTCCTGTGACGCCCCGGCAGTGGGTCTCGCCCCGCACCGACGTGATCGTGATCACCGGCGATGACCAACGGACCGTCCGCCACAGCATCCGAGCAATGCGCGAGCGATGAGTAAAAACCACGGTACGAAGAATCAGCGGTCGGATCAGGCGCTCAAGGCGCTGTTTGGCACCGACGCGCACAGCGAAAGCCCTCTGGCACATAGTGGTGCCGGTGTGCGCTTCACCGGGATCGACCTGTGCCGCCCGCTCACCGAGGACCAGGTCGATTTCCTGCTCGACGCACTGAGCCGGTTTCGGATCGTCTGCATCGCCGGCCAGGATCTGGCCCGGTTCTCTCTGGCCCACTTCGAACGATTCGCCAACCATTGGGGCGCGCCGATTCCCCACCCGAGCAACCTCATGCGCGGGGGCAAGCCCGCACAGCAAGATGGGCCAACCGACGGACCGATCGAGCTGATCCCCCGTGACAAGCGGGCCGCCGCCGCCGTCGATCAGGTCTTCCCCGGCCGGTTGCAGTGCATGCCCCATGACTCGCCAACCGTCCTGGTCGTGTCCAATGCCAAGCAGATGCCCGATGACGCCGAACCCCAGGTGACCGCCGGCGGCGCGTGGCATACGGATATCGAGTACGAGCCGCTTCCGATCTACGTCTCGATGTTTCTCGTTCATCGTGTGCCTGTCTCGCGGGACGCGCCGGGCGGGACTTGGATACCCGACCCGCGCCACGACCTGCCCCATCCGTATGACCAGGGCGCCGACGATGAATTGATGCAACTGCGCCTGCGTCTGCCATTGAACGGCGACACCGCCTTTGCCGATACCGCGGCGGCTTTTGCCGCCCTACCAGCCGCCGAACAGGCGGCACTGGAGCGTGTCCAACTGCGACGTCGACTCAACGAAGGGGACGAAGGGTGGCTCGCGCCGCTCGTCCGCGCCAACCCGCGATCGAACGTCAAGTCCTTCCATAGCCCGATCTGGGCGTCGCGCCCCGGTGTCAGGCCCCCGGTCGAAGTAGACGGGATGACCATGGCCCAATCGCGTGCCTTCCTGGACCGTTTGGAAACGCACGTGCTCCAGCCGCGGTTCCGCTACGACCATGCGCACACGCCCGGCGACGTGACGATCTGGGACAACTTCATGACCCTCCACAACGCGCCGCCGATCAAGTCGAATATCAAATCGATCGACGATGCGCGACTGCTCTACCGTCTCAGTTGCAAAGGCGAGCCCGCCCTGTCACTACCGCGGCGGGACGATCCCGAATGGCTTGCTGCCCATGTCGCCGGCGGCTACTCGACGCCGCCGCGGATACTCGACGTATAACCCAGCCTCGTACGATGCGATGACCGACCGTCCCTTGCGATCATCCCGCACGCTCGCCTGATGCCGTCTGTCAGCCGTCCAACACCCACCCAGCCACAACTCAACACGGTGCCGACCGTGGATGGGATATGCCCGTTAGCCCGGCGCTTCGACCGGGGGCAGCCCTGCCAACGCATCGCGATCTCTTCGGCGGGGTACTCGTAGTCGTACAGCTTGCCGTCGAAGTAATCCAGGTACGCCTGCATGTCGAAGTGCCCGTGACCGCACAGATTGCACAAGATCGCGCGGCTGACGCCTTCTTCCTTGCATTGGAGCGCCTCGCGGATCGTGACGGCGAGCGCGTGCGTGGGCTCGGGTGCCGGGATGATCCCTTCCGCCCGAGCGAAGTTGACCGCCGCGTCGAAGATCTCCGTCTGATGCACCGACGTCGCCTCGATCTCCCCCAAGTCCAGCAGGTGAGAGACCAGCGGCCCCATCCCGTGATAGCGCAGCCCGCCCGCGTGGATCCCGGGGGGAATGAACGTGCTGCCGAGCGTGTGCATCTTGACCAGCGGCGTCAGGTGCGCCGTGTCGCCGAAGTCGTACGCGAGTTTCCCCCGCGTCAGCGACGGACACGCGCTCGGCTCCACCGCGATCATACGCGGGGCCTTATCCTTATCTTCGCCGCGCAACTTGCGACCGATGAACGGGAACGCGAGCCCCGCGAAGTTCGACCCGCCGCCCGTGCAACCGACGACAACATCCGGCCAGTCATCGGCGAGCCTGAACTTCTCGATCACCTCCTGACCGATCACCGTCTGGTGCATCAACACGTGGTTCAGCACGCTTCCCAGCGCGTACCGCGAATCGGGGTCTTTGGCCGCGAGTTCGACCGCTTCGGAAATCGCGATGCCCAGCGATCCATTCGTGTCCGGATCCTGGCCGAGGATGGCGCGCCCCGATTCGGTCTCCTCGCTCGGGCTGGGTGTGACGTCCGCGCCGAACACTTGCATCATCGCCTTGCGGTACGGCTTCTGGTTGTAACTCACGCGCACCATGAACACTTTGCATTCGAGGTCGAAGAAGTTGCACGCCATCGCCAGCGCCGAACCCCATTGGCCGGCGCCCGTCTCCGTCGTCAGTCGCTTGACCCCTTCCTGCTTGTTGTAGAACGCTTGCGGCACCGACGTGTTGGACTTGTGCGATCCCGACGGGCTGTGCCCTTCGTAGTTGTAGTAAATGCGCGCCGGCGTATCCAGAGCCTTTTCAAGTCGCCGGGCGCGGTGCAGCGGCGTCGGACGCCATAGCTTGTAAATGTCGATCACCTCGCCGGGGATGTCGATGTAACGCTCGGTCGACACCTCCTGCATGATCAGCCCCATGGGGAACAGCGGCGCCAGATCGTCGGGACCGATCGGCTGGCCTGTCCCAGGATTCAGCACCGGCGGCAGGGGCGCCGGCAGGTCCGCCTGGATGTTGTACCAGGCGCTGGGGATGTCGTTTTCGGTCAGGACGTACTTGGTCTGTTCAGGCATTGCGATCTCCTAATGGGATCGTTAAAGTGCCCGAGATGTAACTGGATGTAAAACTCCAATACTGGTCGCCGGCCCCTCTGTCGCGGGGCCAAGGAGATTCACGATGCCCTCACGTCTTTGCATGTTGCTCATCGCCGCCGCCGTGCTCGTTGGATCGCTCAACGAGCTCACCCACGCCCAGGCCTTGCCCCCGGTGAACCTCGGTTTTACCAGCTTCCTCGACGGCGGCCCGCCCGCCGGTCCCGGCTTCTACTTCCAGGAATACATCCAATATTGGTCCGCCGACGACCTGCAGAACGCTGCCGGCAACAACACCGGCCTCATCGACGACCTCGACGTCTGGATCAGCCTCAACCAGTTCATCTACCAGTCGGACCAGCCGATCCTGTTCGGCGGCAAGTGGGGACTCGATGTGATCGTCCCGCTGATCTCACTCGACGTCGACCCCGGCATGCCGCCGATCATCACCGACAACACCGAGGGCCTCGGCGACATCCTCGTCGGGCCATTCATCCAGTGGGACCCTGTCATGGGCGAGAACGGTCCGATCTTCATGCATCGCTTCGAGATGCAGACTGTATTCCCCACCGGCAAGTACGACGACAACGAAGTGCTGAACCCTGGGAACAATCATTATTCCCTCAACCCCTACTGGGCCGCGACGTTGTGGGTCGCACCGCCGTGGTCCATCACCTGGCGCATTCATTATCTGTGGAACACCGAGAACGACGCACCCAACACAACCCTGTTCCCCGGCGCCGACGACGTGCAGCCGGGCGAGGCGATACACATCAACTTTGCCTCGTCGTTTGAACTGATCCCCAAAAAGCTCCACGTCGGTATCAACGGCTACTACCTTGAACAGATCACCGACTCGAAGGTCGACGGCGCCGACAGCGGCTACCGCGAGGAAGTGCTCGGCCTCGGCCCCGGCGGCGTATGGCATTTCTCCGCCGACGATCACCTGTTCTTCAACCTGTACTTCGAGAGCGGCGCGGAAAACCGCCCCGAAGGCATCCGCCTCAATATTCGCTGGACGCATCACTTCTAAGCAGGGCCGCCAATCGTCGCCGCTGCTTGGCCCGATGTAGCCCATGCGCTCGATGAATGACGCCGCCCGCCGCGTCCAAACTCGCGGCAGCCGCGACACCACTGTGTGAGCACCGCGCCGCCGCCCGGCCGTGTCCGTACGCTCGGACGCCCGAGGGCCCCGATCGACCCCCAAGGCCACGCCAGATCGGCCACTACCCCCGCCGCGCCTGGGTTCTGTATTATGCTCATCAAATGCATCTGTCGTAAATCAAGAGCCCGATGGCCGCACGGCTGACGACAGGCCGTCTCACGCAATAGCGACCAGGCAAGACAGCAAGGAGATCTGCCATGTGGTTCCAACGCATGACCCTCGAAGTATGGTTTGATAAGTACCAGTATGAAGTCGACTACGACATCGGCGAAAGCGCCGTCAAATACATGACTTTCGACCAGCTCGGCGTCGATCTCGCCGGCCTCCCCCTACGCTACGGCTATCACGAAGGCCGCCCCGACCTCAGAGAACTCCTCGCCCACGACTATCCCGGCTTCACCGGTGAAAACGTCATCGTCACGTCCGGCGGCAGCGAAGCCAACTTCGCCATCATGTCGGCGCTATGCAAGCCCGGCGACCATGTCATTGTCGAACATCCCAACTACGCCTCCATGTATGAGGTCCCGCGTTCGCTCGGATGCAATGTCGAGCTGTTCCATCTCGAATACGACAACGCCTTCAAACCCGATATCGACAAGCTCCAGTCCATGATCACCCCCGAGACGAAAATCGTCAGCCTCACCCACCCCAATAATCCGACCGGCTCGATGGTCACCGAAGGCGAACTGCGCCGCATCATCGAGATCATCGAAAACAACAACACCTACCTGCTCTTCGACGAAACCTACCGCGAGATGTGTTTCGATTTCATGCTCCCCCCCGCCTCAATACTCAGCCCTCGAGTGATCAGCCTCTCCAGCATGTCCAAATGCTACGGCATCCCCGGCATTCGACTCGGCTGGGCCGCGACACAGGACAAACAACTCCTCGCCCAACTCCTCGCCATCAGAGAGCAGATCAGCATCACCAACAACGTCATGAGTGAGGCCATCGCCCTCAAGGTCCTCGCCGACAAGGAGAAATTCCTCGCCAACGCACGCCGGCAAATCAAAACCAACCGCGACTATGTCGACCAGTGGATGGCCGCCAGAGACGACTTCGAGTGGATCTTCCCCGAAGCCGGCGTCGTCGGGTTCCCGCGCCTCAAGAAAACCACCGGCGTCGACCCCGAAGACCTCATCGTCTCCATCGTCGAAAACTACCGCACCTTCACGATCCCCGGACGCTGCTTCGAGTCGGACAACCACCACTTCCGCCTCGGATTCGGCGCCAACCTCGACGAAATCAAGATCGGCCTGGACAACGTCGACAAAGCGCTCGCCGGCTTGAAGCAGACCAACAGCCCACGCGAAACCAAACTGCCCGCCGGCTAACCCCTCACCACCGGCTCACCCACGTATGCACAGTCCAATCACACTCCCTTCCAGTCATCCGTGACCGCACAGCAGTTCCTCGTGCGCAACTGTAACGGCCCCCCATGGCATCGCATCCGCCAACCGCACAGGAGATCATGACGTGACCCAGCAAATCACTAACAGCAAATGGCACCCGATGCCCCTGTACGATCGTCCGCTCGGTAGCGCCACCGACGCGACCGATGACGGCCGTCCCGTCATCACGATCACCGATTTCTCCGCCTGCACGCCCGCCCAGCACATCGGCGGCGTGGGGCCGGGCTTCTGGGACCTGATCGACTATGAAACCGATGCGTTCGGCGGCAGGCTCCTCCACGCCGATCGCGCCGCCGGGGCCGCGGACGTCGTACTGCCGCTGAACGTCAATGGCTGGTACGCCGTCTACGTCTGGCAGATGGGCGGCGATGCCGATCTCGAGAAACAGTTCCCCTTCGACCTCGACAGCGTCTACTCCCAATCCGCCGGGCCCGCCCTGAAACTGTCGCGCGACGCGCACTTCTCAGGCCATCTGCGCACCCTCTCGCACGACTACATGATGTGGCGCGGCATCGAGGCCGGCTTCTGGCGCTACGATGACCTCACCGACCAATCCATCACCATCCGACATCAGGGCGGCACCGTCTACCTCGCCGCCATCCAACTCATCCCGCTGTCACCAGGCGAAGTCGAGGCCGTCGAACGCGATCGCGCCGACCCCGCGCGCCGCCGACTCATCGTCAAAGGCGATGACTTTGACCCCAACCATGGCGAACTGTGGGCGCAGCGCCTGCGCGACAGCGACGTGTGCGCCTGGATCGCCGGATGCGAAGACACCGAAAAGCTCATGTCGCCGAACGGCGCTCAGAACATCACGTCGTTCTGCCGCGCCATGCGCGACATCGGCATCGAAGCTTACATCGGCGAACGGCCCAGCCTCTGGAGTCTGTATGTCCACTGGGGCGACCAGCGCGCCGTCGATTACGACCGCCACCCCGAGTGGCACTGCCGGGATCGCGACGGCACCCATACCCACACCTGCAGCTACGCCGTGCCGGAAGTGGTCGATTACATGCTCGCCCGCGCCCGGGCCGTCGCCGAGGCCGGTCCCGACGGATTCGGCTACTTCTTCAACCGCGGCGAAGGCATGGTCCTCTTCGAGCCCGCCGCCATGGCCGGATTCGAGCAGCAACACGGCGTCGATCCGCTCACACTCAGCGATCGCGATGACCGCCTGCTCGCGTGGCGGGCCGACATCGTCACCGACTTCCTGCGCAAAGTCCGGCAACTGCTCGACGACGTCGCCGCCGAGAAAGGATACCCGCGCATCAAGATGGTCCACGTCGTGCTTGGCTGCGAGGCGGCCAATCGCTTCCATGCCTTCGACGTGCCCACCTGGGTCAACGAAGGACTCGTCGATGTGCTCTGTCCCTACCCCTGGGCCGACTACCCCGACCGCTGGCTGTGCGAAGGCTTCGTCGATGTCGACGTCAAATATTACGCCCAGCTCGTGAGCGGCACCGATGTCAAGCTCTACCCCATGTGGCTGGCCGGGATCTGGCGATCCCACTGGACGCCCGAGCATGTCCAGATGAAAGACTACTTCACGCAGGCGATGTCCGATTACGCCGACGGCGCCGATGGCATCTCCGCGTGGGACTTCGTCGGCCTCGACACCGCGTTCCGCGCCGATCGCTGGCTGCGCCTCGGACACAAGGACAATCTCGCCGATTGGGCGACAGACGACTTCCCCCTTCCCCCGAAACTACGCTTCACCCGCTACGCTGGCCGCACCCCCGACCGCTACCCCGTCGGCACCGGCGGCTGAGCGATCAACCACGACCCGCGAACGCCGCGGCAACTCAACCCTTCCGCGCGCTGATCGCCCGCATTATTGAACGTCGGGATTCACGATGCGAAACCGCCGCGCTCACGCCGCCATCCGCAACCCGCATCACACCAACCCGACCTCTTCCGGCCGCAACTCCGTCGTCCACGCCAGGAACCGGCTCTCGGCCGGCAGCTCCGCGTACCGCCGCCATTTACGCCTCAATCAACGCCTCGTTGTCCGGCCACCAATCCGCCTGCGCCGCCGCGACCAGTTCATCGATCTGCTGATGATTGTGAACGCCCGGAACCGTCGTCGAGATCAGTCGATTCCTCAGCACCCATTGCACCGCCGTCTGGAACGGTCGGCCCAACCCAAGATACGGCTCCAGTCCCTCCGCCAACTCATCGCCCGCATACGCCCAGCACAACAATCCGCCCTTCGGATATGCGCTGCCGCACGGTTTCATCGCCACCATCCCCACGTCCAGATCGTTCGCCAGCCCGATCAACTCCTCATCCGCCTTGTGGTAAAGAAAATTGTACGGGAACATCAACACATCAAAGTGGTCATACGTCCGCAACGCGCTGATCGCGAACTCCGGTCCCTCGTGACACGAGAATCCCAGGTAATCGCACCAACCCTCTTTCTTGATGGCTTCAAAACCTTCAATCAGCGGCTCGAACACCGCCGCGCCCGGCGCCAGGTTGCCCACCGCGATCACCAGCAGAATATCGATACGTTTCAGCCCGTATCGCTTCTGATGATCGTGACAATAGTCAATCACGTATTGCGCCGTCAGACTGCCGTTCGCCAATTGCTCAGCCACCCCGTGCAGCGGCCACGCGACAACCACCTCATCACCGCGCTCGCGCAACACCCGGGCCGACGCTTCTTCCTCCGGTTCCCACTGCACATCCCAATAGTTGATCCCCTGGTCGAGCACATGATGAAGTTCCCCGACGCGCCGATCCACATCCTCATGCTTCGTCGGGCCCACCGTGAAATGGCCCCCGATGCCCAGCTCCGTAACGAGCTTCTCCGTGCGGCCGAGCCGACGCAGCCGCAGTCCGTTTCGCGTGCCGAGGTCCTGATCCGACCGGGATTGGTTATCCATGATGTGCCTCTCTATCCGAGGATGACATTCGTCCTCTGCGCCCCCCGACTCGCGCCGCTCCGTCCGCATCGCACATGCCGCCGCCAATTGCCCCACGGGCATCAGGCAATTGTATGCACGGATCAGCGCTGCGCGAAACCTCCACGGGATGACTGCCAATGACGTCACGCATCCGGCCCCGGTAACCGCCGGCTGCCCCGCGATAGTCCCGATCCGCATCGCTGCTGCCGTGCGCCGACCCAGATGGAACCCACCCCAACCGTGCGGTAGATTGCTCCAAAGCCGCCCTCCCGCGGAGTAATGCAGTTCAAGGAACCATCGCCATGGCAGATTCGAGCCAACCCATCTGTTTCCAAAACGGTCAGTGGCTCATCGACCACCAGGCCGTCGTCGCGCGCAATGACGTGCTCTACACGTCCCCCTCCCCCGAGCCGTGGGAGGCCATGCCCGTCGGCGGCGGCGATCTGTCCGCGATGGTCCGCTGGGATGGCAGCCTGCACCTGCACCTGTCCAAATCCGACTGCTGGGCATTCGCCGCTCCGCCCGACGCCCCGCCCGCCACACGCTTCTTCAGCAATGTCAGCCCCGGCCACGTGCGCCTCATCGTCGGCCCGCGCGCCTCGCAAGCCGCCGCTAAACACTTCCGTCAACATCTCGACCTCTACCGTGGGCGCATCGTCGTCGAACTCGGCGAAAGCGACGCCTCCGCGCGGATCGTGATCTGGGGCCCCCCGAGCCGACGCCTGCTCATCGTCGAGATCACCGATCCCACCGGTCTGCTCGCACCCGCGACCGTCGAGTTGTCCGAGACCCGCCCAACGATGCATGTCGGTTGTACCGACGCGCAGCTCCACGCCTCCGAGGTCCACACCCGTCCCGCGCGCCCCAACCTTCGCAACACCGGGATGCACGATTACGATCCCGATTGGCCCGACCCAATGCTCGGTCGCGGCGCCGCCGTCGTCGTCAGGTCACCCGATATCGCGCCCCTGCGCAGCGCCGCCGAAGATCACAGCGCCACTCTCGACCTGCCCGACACCACGCCCGCCGCCTACCGACTGATTATCGCCGCCGCCGTCACCGAAGTCGGCGATCCCCTCAACAGCGCGCGCCGAACTCGCCGACGCCGAGCGCGTCCCCGCCCGGCAGCTACGTCAGGACCACGACGAATGGTGGCAGGAGTATTGGGACCACTCGTTCATCCGAGTCTCCAGCCCGAACCGCGACGCCCAATGGCTCAACGCCGCCTACTACGTCCACCTCTACACGCTCGGCTGCACCAACCGTGGCCCCGTGCCCGCCAAGTGGGACGGCGGGGCCGGACTCATGCGCGGCGACGAGCGCACCTGGGGGCTTTCCGAGTGGGTCCAGGAACTTCGCTTCACCTTCATGCCCCTCTACGCCGCCAACCGCATGGAGATGGCCCGCGGGTTCTGCGATTTCTACACGCAAATGCGCCCCTATCTCCACGCGCAAACCGAACGCATGTGGGGCCTGCCGGGGATCTGGATTCCCGAAACCGTCACGCCCTGGGGCCATGCCGAAGACTGGATACTGGACCCCCAACCTTCTGAAACGTTCCGTTGGCACATCAAGCCTTGGGATCCCGCCACCGCCCCCTACGGCAAGTTCCACCACTACAACGTCTTCATCGGATTCCTGTTCACCGCGGGTCTGGAGGTGTGCCATCACTACCTGACCTACGCCCGCTACGCAGGGGACCAACCCTTCCTTCGAGAGCGGGCCTACCCCATGGTCCGGGACGTCAGCGCATTTGTGATCAGTCTCCTGCGCATCGGCGATGACGGTCGTTACCATCTTGATCCCGCCAACGCTCTGGAAATGTGGTGGATGGTGCGCGACCCCAGCGATACCATCGACGCACTGCGCGCGATCCTGCCCCAGTTCATCCAGCTCTCGCGGGACTATGCCGAAGATCCCGAACTGCGACAAAAAGCGTGCGATGTCCTGGCCGCCCTGCCCGACCCGCCCCACGCGTGGTGTCGCGAGGACGGTTCGATCGACCTCGACCACGACGTCTACGCCCCCCCCGCCGCCAAGGGAGCGTTCCCCAAGTTCGGAAGCGCCGAAAATCCGCAACTCTATCGCGTCTTCCCGTTCGGCCTAAGCGGCATCGGCTCCGCCGACCACGCCCTCGCCCGCCGCACCTTCGACCGGCGCCTCTGCGGCCTCGGCAACGGCTGGTCCATGGATGCCATCTGGGCCGCGCGGCTCGGACTCGGCGAACAGGCCTGCACCCTCCTCGCCGAACACGCCCGCAAGTTCAACCGCTTCCGCTACGGAGGCTGGGATAGCAACGATTCAGACGTCTTCCCCGACGACCTCGCCGTCGCGCCCTGTCTCGACGCCGGAGGTCTCAGCGCCTGCGCGCTCCAGGAGATCCTGCTCCAAAGTCACAACGGGATCATCCGCATCGCGCCCGCAGTCAGCGCCGAGTGGTCGGGCGTCTTCCGATTGCGCGCCGAGGGCGGATTCATGATCACCGCCGATGTCCACCGCGGCGCGCCGCGGCTCGCGCAGGTCCACTCCCTCCTCGGCGGCCCGTGCACCATCGCCAATCCCTGGACGGGCCGCTGTGTGGTTCAACGCCGCGACGATGTCCTGCTGCGGACCGACGACCGTCTACTGTCGTTCCCGACGTCGCCCGGAGACACATACCTGCTCCAGAACGCCGATCACCCTCTGTCCAGATACCAGCCCCAGGCTCTCTGCGACGAACCGAATGCAACGCCCGGCCTCCCCGGTCGAGACCGATAGCCCCATCCATCCAAAGCCGGAACCCCACACCATGAACCACATCGACATCGCATCCCGCCGCGAACTGTTTGTCGACGATCACCTGATTGACCGTTTCGACGGCGACGCCCATCTGAAACTCCACCCCCCCAAACGTGAAGACGTCGTCTTCCAGGTCACAGGCCCCCTGGAAAATGCATGCAGCGGCGTCTACAACGTCCTTGTCCAGCATCAGGACAACTACCTGCTCTATTACCGCGGCAACTATCCGACCGGTGAAAACGCCGGCGACCACTCCGACCTCCAGACCGCCAACGTCGCGATCAGCGACGACGGCATCCACTTCAACCGACCCGAACTGAAGATCTTCGACCTCGGCGACGGCGGACGTAACAACGTCGTCTGGCAAGGCATTCAGGCCCACAACCTCGTCGCCTTCCGCGACGCCAACCCCGACTGCAAACCCGACCAGCGCTTCAAGGCCGTTGGCGGCACCGGCAAGGACAACCTCTACGCGCTCTACTCACCCGATGGATTCCAATGGCGACTCGCCCAGGACACCCCGCTCGATGTCCCCGGCGCATTCGACAGTGCCAACGTCGCGCTGTGGGACGCCGTCATCGGCAAATACCGCCTCTTCAGTCGTTTCTTTGAAGAAGGACGCGGCCGCGCCATTCAAAGCTCCACCTCCGATGACTTCTGCCACTGGACCCCGCCCGCACCTCATCGCTACGACGAAGACGCCCCCTTCGAACAGTTCTACACTAACGCCACCGTGCCCGTGCCCGGCGCCGAACATCTCTTGCTCTCCTTCCCCATGCGCTACGTCGCCGAACGCGCCACCCCCGTCCAGGACATCAGCGCCATGGACTACCCCGGCACCGGCGATCCGGGCATGGCCGGAATGACCGACGCTGTCATGATGTCCAGCCGCGACGGTGTCCACTGGCGCCGCCCCTTCCCCGAAGCCTGGCTCCGCCCCGGCCTCGACCAACGCAACTGGACGCACCGCAACACCTGCCCCGCCGTCGGCATCCTCCCCCTGCGGGAAACTGAATGGTCGATGTACGTCAGCGAACATTACGGCTGGCCCGACAATCAACTCCGTCGCCTCAGCCTCCGACCATGGGGATTCGCCGCCATCAACGCCGGCCGTCGCCGCGGCCACGTCATCACCAAGCCGCTTACCTTCGACGGCGCCCAACTGCGAATCAACTTCGCCACCTCCGCCGTCGGCTCCGTCCGCGTCGAACTCCAGGACCCCGACCGCCGCCCCATCCCCGGCCACGCCCTCGATGACATGCCCCCGATCTTCGGCGACCGCCTCGACCTCCCCGTCTCCTGGAACGATAACCCCGACCTCCGCCCCCTCGCCCAGCGCCCCGTAAGATTGCGCTTCGAACTCACCGACGCCGACGTCTTCTCATTCAGATTCGCAGACTAAGACGCGTCCCCCATCACCCGCCGCATCATTCCCCTCACCACGGGATGCACGTTATCATCCCATCATGCGCGCCCTTGCCCACGCCCATCCCAAGGAACACCCCCATGCCTCCAAAGAAAGTGATGATCACCGGCGTCTCCGGCATTGTCGGCAGTTCCGCCTATCTGGTGATGCGACAGTCGCCTGATCGCTACGACCTCTATGGGCTCGGACGGCGCCGCGCCCTGTCCGAGCGCGTCCTCGACGCCCGCGACATCGACCTGCCCGATGACAAGTATCGCATCGCCGACATCGCCGACTTCGACAACGTCCGCCGCGCCGTCGACGGCATGGACGTCGTCGTCCACATGGCCGCCGACCCCGCCGGCGGACAGTGGGCCAGCGTCCTGCGCAACAACATCATCGGCGCTTACAACGTCTTCGAGGCCTGCCGACAAGCCGGCGTCAACCGCATCGTTGCCGCCAGCACCATCCAGGTCTCCACCGGCCATCGCATGCAGGAACCCTACTGCGCCGTCAGCAACGGCCGACTCGAACCCCTGCCCCAAGGCGTCCCGATGATCGGCGCCGACGTCCCCGCCGAACCCCGCAACCTCTACGCCTCCAGCAAAGTCTTCAACGAATCCCTCTGCCGCACCTATGCCTTCAGCCACGGCATGTCCTGTCTCGCCATTCGTATCGGTTGGGTCGTCGGCGAGGACCGCCCGCCCGATAAAGGGGGCGCCGATGTCTGGTGCTCCCAGCGCGACATCGGCGGCATCATCCAGGCCTGTGTCGACGCCCCCGACGACCTCCGCTTCGACATCTTCTACGGCATGTCCAACAACCGCTACGGATGGGTCGATATGACCAACGCCAAAGACAAACTCGGCTTCGTACCCCAGGACCGCGCCGAAGACTTCCTGCCCCCGCAATGAAACCCTTTGATGACCGGCAAGTCACGCGACAGGCCAAACCTCCGAATCACCCCCCGACCGCCGCTGTGCATGCGACGCGACCGGCCTACCCCACCTCAAACGACGTCGTCGCGGCCAGTCCCAGCGCCGCATCGGCTACGCTGATCGTCCATGTGCCGCCCGCGCCGTTGACCGGAAGCGTGCGCTCGATCATCGCCGTGCCGTTGTGCACGACCACCGGCCCGCCAAGTTGCCGATGCGCCTGGCCGTCGGGGTCGATGACCGTCACGTCCAGCAGATAAGCGCCGCGTATCGGTCCCGACGCGCCCTCCACGGCCAGCTCGTATTTTAGCGGTCCGCCCGCCTGCACGTGACGATTCCCAACCACCACCCCGCACGTCCGCGGCCCGTCCGGCAGCAACGCCACCAGCGCCCCGTGATAACGCCGCAGAGATACCACGAAGCTCACACCATCGCCCTGCGGTCCCAGCTCGACCGGCGCCGCCCGCGTCAGATCAATCGCGAATCGCGGCTCGAATGGCAGCTCGCGCAACGTCACCTCAACCGCCGCCTGGGCCTCGCCAAGATTCGTGATCGGCACCAGGCACACGCCGTCGCCCAGCCGCGGCGCCGCGTCGAAATCCCCGCGGTCCACCTGCCACCTGGGCCGCAACCCCGCGTCGCCGAGCAGCCGACCAACCGCCGTCTCAATCTTCTCCTGGATCCCCGCGCGCCCACTCTCCAGCGCATCGGCGTACGCCGTCTGCAGGCTCGCCGTGAATCGCACCACCACACCCCGACCAAACGTGAACCGCTCGTACCCCAGCCCCGGCACAATCACCCCCTGCTCGGTCGGCCCATCTTGTGTCAGACGCTCCACAAAGTCCCGGCGCGCCCCGGTCTCGTCCCGCGCCGGATCACAATCCAGCACCAGCACCCCACCCGCCTCCACATACGCGCCAAGCTGCTGCATCGTGCGTCCCATCAGAAAGCGGCAGTCGGTAATCACAATCGCCTGATAGTCGATCGTCCGTTCGCATAAAAGTTGCTCGTCGACCTGTTCGACGTCGCGAATCGTCCGGTGCATCAGCTCGTACGCCAGCATGCGGCGATTTTCGTGCGGCCACTGCCCGTCGAACGGCGCGCCGCGCGACATGCGGTAGTAACCGTACCCCTCGTGATTCGGCGGCAACCGGTGCGGCGCCGGGTCCATCACCCATTGACACCACGGGTTCATGAATGCAAGACGCCCGCGCGGACGCCGCGTCTGCGCCAGCAGCGGAAAATACGGACGAATCCTGCCGACCTCACTGCCGAACTCCCGCACACGCTCCTCGCTGATCCCGAACACCTCCGATCCATACGAGATGTAAAACGTGTTCATCCGCGTCACGCCCTCGGCCAGCAACGCATAAAACTGACCCACCGGCCAATACGGCAGCATCTGCCGGTTCGGGATGTCGTTCTCCCACAACTCCATGAACACGCCCCACGGAATGTCGTAATGTCTCGCCAGTCCACGGATCCACGCCGCGATCCAATGCGTCTGGCTGTGCGGCGCCTGATGCCGACCGCGCCACACCAGATAGCTCCACGGATAGCACGCCATATAGATCTCGTCGCCCCACTTCGCCCAACGGTGCATGCCGTTGAACATGAAGTTGCTCGAGAACAGCCGATCCACCGCCACGTTGTGCAGATGCAGTTCCGGGGCCAACTCATCCTTGACGCCGCGCATCGTCTCAAAGGCCCGCGCGCTGTACTCCTCGAGCCATTCAAACAACCGCCATCGCCGCGTCGTCTGATCGCCCGCCAGATCGTCCCAGATCGGAATCGGCTCACCGTATCGCTGCTCGTACAACTCCTGACAGATCGCGCATCGGCACACGTTCGCCGGGTACAGGTGTGGCTCGTCGATGATCTCCCTGGAAATCAATCCCTTGCGCAATCGCTGCAGCGCCAGCAGCGGCGTCAGACGCTCGCGCACCGCCGCTTCGTAATCCGGATGGTGCACGCACGGCTCCGTGGGTAGGTACGGCTCCTTCGTGCCATGTGTGGCCAGCAGAACCGTGTATGCATCAAAATCCGCCCACAGCCGCCGGCCGTGCGCCGTGACCATCGCGTCCACGTACCGCAAACGCCGCACCCGAAGCGTCCGCTCGTGCCACGGCGTCGACTCATCCGCCAACGCATCGCCGCGACCGGCCACAGGGATGCTCAACGTGTCCATCCCGTAACCGTCCAGGTAACCGTCGATCCGCGCCGCCAGTTCGACCTCGCTGGATCGTCCTTCCCGAAAATGCCCCGCCACGTGGAACTCCTCCTCAGCATCCGACACGTGCACTACTTTCAGTCCGTATTCGAACCGCTCAACGTCGCCGGTCGTCAACGTCACCGTAATTCGAGCCGTGTAATCGCCCAGCGCCAGCGCCGGGACCGACCACGACAGTTCCCGCTCGCCCCCGTCGCTCTCGACCGCAGCCTCACCCACCGCCCGACCCGCGCCATCCACCACATCCAACTCCACCGACGCAGCCCCCGGCGGCGCCACGCGCACCGACCACCGATCACCCTCGCTCACCGCGCACGTCCAGTCTTTCACCGTCACCCGCGACCGGCGCTGATCGCCGAAGCGCACCCCAAACCGCCGCACGTCCACCGCCTTGTGCTTCCAACTCGTCCACTGCGGCGGCAATGACATCCCGAACGAGCCCGGTGGCGGTGCGTTGGGCGGATCGTCCATCTCCACCGCCAACTCGACCTCGTACACGCCGTGGCACTGACCCGCTGCCGGATCCGCCAATTCAATCGTTGCCTCAAACGTCGACGCGTCGATCGGCCACGTCTGCTCGACCACAGTTTGCGTCGTGACCGTGTCGCCGCCCGCCATCAGACGCCCCTCGTCGACCGCCCGCATCGAGCAGCGCAACCGCGCTCCCTCCGCCCGCTCGGGCATCGCGACGCCCACGTGAACAACCTGCCCGTCGCTCGTCGCGCTCGCATCGCCGCCCGGCTCGACTTTGCTCAAGTGCATCGGTAACTCGACGCCCATCAGCCACGTCATCAGCTGTCGCATCAAATCTCCGTAGAACGGATGTCCGTAGAAACCCGACGCATCCAGCGCATCGCAACTCATTCCCTCAGCACCCGCCACCGCCAGGATCGCCTGGCGCGCGCCGAATCGCTCCGTGACCGCGAGCACCGGCTTGTCGTCCGCCGCGAGCAACACCGCAGCGTCCGCGGCCGGCTCGATCGGATGCAGCGCCGTGATCCCGCCAAACGCATCCGGCAGCCCGCGCAGCAAGGGGTGCGCCGCCGCGACTCGAACCTTCGCGTCCACGTCATCCGCCTTCGCCACCGGCACGTGCGCCGGCAGCGCCCCTTCAACATCGTGCCACACTCGATACCCATGCCCCAGCCCGAACTGACCCCCGCACAGCAGCACCGCCAGACCGCGCTCCGCCGCCGAACGAAAGTGCGCCACGTCGCGCTCGCCGCCGGCCTCCAGGTCCACGCCCGCAAAAATCGCCAGATCGTGCTGCAGCCAACCCGGATAACCTTCACTCGCCGTCGACACGCGCTGCGGCAGTGCGGGCCACAGCGGGATCCACGGCGTGTTGAAGAAGTATTGGTTGAACCGCGTCTTGTACGCCAGCCCCTCCGACGCCGCCTCAAGCTGGTAAGGATTATCCACGTGCGGACGCACGAGCATGATTTCACGAATGCCGGCTGGGTCCATGGCGGGATCTCATCAAGAAATCGCGTATCGTTCCGCCCGCCAGTCTACTGATCCATCCCCCACGTGCCCACGCACATGCTCGGTCTCGACCTCGCGCCGTCGCCGAAATCGTGCGCCTCGACAGCATCCACCGCTCGCAGCAAACGCTGATACGTCACGCTATGCTGTCAACCAGAACACCCCAAGTAACCCGCCGCCGAGATCTGGCGCCTCCGCCGACCCACCGGAGCCCCAATTATGACCGACGCCCACGACCCCGCCCTGCACCTGTTCGTCGACGATCATCACATCCGCAACTTCCTATCAATGAAGCGCGTCTTCGGCGCCGCGACCAGGCACCCCCAACCCGCGCTCACCGACATTGCCGGCCGGACCATCGGATGGGGCTGTGTCATCTCCGAACAGGGCAAACACCGCCTCTGGTATGAGTCCGGCGTGCCCAACAATTGCCACGATCTGGCCACCGCCGGCGTCTGGGGACGCGGCGCCGACTACGCCTACCACCCCGATCGCCATCCCGACGCCGTCCCCGAATACCAGGCCTCCGTCCTTAGCTATGCCGAAAGCGCCGACGGCTTCACGTGGACACGTCCCGACGACCTCGGCTTGATCGAATGGCAGGGCTCGACCGCAAACAACATTGTCATGGACGGTTCCAGCGCCGCCCAACACTACGACAACGCCCTGACCCACCTCGACAGCCCCTCCGTCGTGCGCGATGACGATGCCCCCGCCGAACAGCGCTACAAGTTCATCGCACACTGGGCATCGATGCACGCTTTCGACAACAGCATCTCCGACCTCAATCGACCCGACGCCGACATGCAGCGCTTCTGGGCTGCCAGCGCCAAATACATCACCACCAGCCCCGACGGCATCCACTGGCACGGCCCGCCCACTCGACTAAAAGAACACGCCGGCGGCGGAGACTACAGCGGCGTCACCCGCGACCACCGCAACCAACGATGGTGGTACAACGACCGCGCCCGCCACGGCCTCTGGGGGCCAACCTACATCCGCACCGCCGGCCTCTGCTCCAGCCCGTCCCTCGACCACTGGCCCCAGCACGTCGAACAGCTCTTCCCCCTCGCCGAAACCGAAGACTTCGGCGCCCGCTACGAACATCACGGCATGGTCCCCTTCAACTACGGCGACCAGGACCTCGGCTTTCTCGAACTTTCAACTAAGGGCAAGCCCAAAGCCAGCCTCCTCGTCAGCCACCACGACGGCGGACGATGGCGCCGCGTCCCCGACGCGCCACCCATCCTCGAATGTGGCCCGCCCGGATCAATCGACAGTTGGATCGTCTTACCCACCCGTAACGCCCCGCTCCTGGTCGGCGACGAGATGATCATCACCTACAACGGACGCCGCACATCAGATCACGACCCCACCCTACATCACGGCTGCCTATGCCTCGCCAAAATGCGCCGCGACGCATTCGTCGGCATGCAGGTAGACCGCCACGCCGCCGCCCGGCACGACAGACCCGCGCTCCTCCAGACCCAGCCCGTCGCCGTCACCGTCGACACGCTCGCCCTCAACATCGAACAACACCGCGGCACCGCCCGCGCTGCCCTGTTCGATGAAGCCGCCGAGCCCATAGACGGATTCTCCCTCGACGACTGCCTGCCCATCGACGAAGACAACACCCGCGCCCCCGTCCGCTGGAAAAACGCCGACCTCCGCCAACTCATCGACCGACGCGTTATCCTGCTCATCGAAATCCAGGCCGGCATCGTCTGGTCCTTCCGCCTCTGACCTCGCAACAGTCCCGCTCCGGAGACACAACAGATGTTCGATCTGAAGCCCGACTTCGAGCGCGTCCTCGAACGTTACGAGGCGTGGTGGCATTGCCAGATCGTCGATCGCCCGCTCGTCGCCATCGCCTTCCCTGTCCCCGATGCTCGCCGCCTCGCCCCGCCGCACAAACAACACCCAACCGTCCGTGACCGATGGCTCGATACGCAGTACGTCGTGGCCGCGCACGAAACACGTCTCCAAAACACCGTCCACTACGCCGACGCACTGCCCATCGCATACCCCAACCTCGGCCCCGAAGTCTTCTCCGCCTTCTATGGATGCGAGCTGGAATTTGGCCCGACCACCTCCTGGAGTAAACCTATCCTCACCGATTGGTCTAAACAGTCCCTCAGCCAACTCCGCCTCGACACCGACAACTTCTACTTCCGCAAGCTCAACGAACTCACCGACGCCCTGCTCGAAGCCGCGAAGGATACCTTCATCGTCGGCTACACCGACCTCCACGGCGGAGGCGACGCCATCGCCGCATTCCGCGACCCACAGCAATTGCTCTTCGACACCATCGAACATCCCCATGCCATCAAGCGTTTGTGCGATACCGTCACCACCGACTTCCTCAGCGTCTACGACCACTTCCACCAGAAGCTGTCCGCCGCCGGCATGCCCAGCACCACCTGGCTGCCCGTCACCGGCAAAGGTAAGTGCCACGTCCCCTCCAACGACTTCTCCTGCATGATTGCCGATGAAGTGTTCGAAGACCTCTTCGTGCCCGGCATCATCCGTGAATGCCGACACATGGACCGCTGCATCTACCACCTCGACGGCCCCCAGGCCCTGCGCTATCTCGACCGCCTTCTCGAAATCCCCGAGATCCACGCCATCCAATGGGTCGCCGGCGCCGGCCGAAACTACTGGGCCGATTGGATCCACGTCTACCAACGCATCCAGGCCGCCAATAAGGCGATGCAAATCCCCTCTGTCCCCGCCGAAGACCTCGACCTGCTGTTCCAGTCCCTGCATCCTCAAGGCGTCTGGATCAGCTCCGTCATCGGCATCGAAAACCAGCACGACGCCGACGCCGCCCTCGCCCGCATCGCACAATGGACAACCAAAACATAAACTCCAAGCCAAAGCGCCGAACGCAATGCCCCGCGCCTTGCCCACTCGCACTCCATTCAGTTTCCCGTGAGGTGCAACATGACACGATCACTGACGATTGTTGCCCTGCTCTTCGCAACCCATGGCTGCGCCCGCCAACCTTTACTCTCTGACCCGGAGTCAGCCCAATTCAAGCCGGCCTCCGCCGAGCCCGAGAGCGTGTTCCAGGATTGTGACGACAAGCTCGAATCGCTCCGGACGGGTCTTGCTCGTGACCGAACCGCCCCACGCACCGTGATCGCCGCCGGTGACCGCGGATGAAAGCAGGCAAATGAAACCCGCGATTTTCACTTCGTTCGATGAAACGATCCCCCTGACGCAAGCCATTCCCATGATTCGCGACGCGGGATTCGAAGCCGTGTCCTTCGGAGCCAGGCCCCAGCAATCAGACTGCACGACCGCGCACGCAAGAGACGCCATTCGAAAGCTGATCGACGCCAGCGGCATGACGATCGACTCCCTGCACGCCCCTTTCCCCGAGGCAGATCGCCTGTTCTCACTCGATGAGACCGAGCGCTCCGAATCCATACGCCAATGCCGGATCTCCCTCGATGCCGCCGCCGACCTCGATGGCAAAATCGTCGTCATCCACCTCATTCAGCCATATGGCATCCCGCCCGGCGAAGTGCGAAACAAGATGATTGAGCGGGGCCGGCGCAGCGTCGGTGCCCTGGCCGACTACGCCGCCGATCGAGGCGTGAAGCTGGCCCTCGAAAACGGACAGAAACGCGATTACGATCAGGTGTTGGCAGGCCTCCTCGCCGAATTCAACGATCCCCACGTCGGGCTTTGTTACGATTCAGGTCACGAGAACGTCCAGGGCACATGTTTCAAGCTGCTCGAGCAGTTCGCCGATCGACTCCTGACCGTCCACATCCACGACAACCGGGGATCCGACACCCACACGCTGCCCTATGAGGGAACGATCGACTGGGATCGCTTCCGCGAAATACTCCACGGACTTCACTACGCCGGCAACCTGCTCCTCGAAGTGCACATGCACCATTCCCAATTCAAGGACCACAAAGTGTTTCTCGCCGAGGCCCGCAAGCGCGCCCACAAGCTGCTTCAACCTCCGCTCGAAGATCACAAGCAATAGACTGGTCCGCGCCCCGCCCTGCCGATCGAAACGCCAAACAGCAGCGACCGCCGCCTCCCCAACTCCGACGCTTGACAACTCACCGTCGCGCGAATCGACCTGTCAAAACACACCCCCAGCAACGGTCCCCGACGGTTCCACCTCAAACTCCCAATACCCCCTCAGATCTCCCCCACACCCAGATGCCGCGCCCCATCCTTCGGCGCCGCCTCAGGCCCCACCTCCGCGAACCCAACCGGCGACTCAAAACGCACCCCGCCGCTATCGCCCACCACATCTTCCGCCCGTTGCTCCCGACCATCCACTGTGTTGCCCACCACATAGACCTCCTCGACCGGTCCACCCACGCAGATCACTGGCCTCGACTCCGGTCGAATCGCGTTCGACTCCACCCAGACCTCCCGCAACCCCGCCGCGATATCGATCTCCGCCCGACCTTCGCCCTTGCCGTTCGCCGCAATCTCATTCCGCCGCAGTCGCACCCGGTCCCCCGACCGTCGCATCGGCTCGCGAAACAACACCCCCGCGCCCCCGTTCTCGCGGATCACGTTCCCCTCAATCAAATGGTCCGAGTCGCGCTCGCCGATCGATATCCCGTCCAATCCATTCCGCTCGATCGTGTTGCGATCGCACCGCGAATGCGTCGTCCGCAGACAATAGAAAATCCCGCACCCCCCGTTGTCATGCACATGATTCCCACTGATGACATAACGCACCGTCCCGCTGCCCGGATGCAACCCCTGCCCCGTCACGTGATGCACCCCACACGCCGTTACGTTCACATCAACGCATTGCTGAAACCCAATCCCATCCCCACGATAGTTCCTCACCTCGACGCCGCACACCTCAATCGATCGGCTCCCCAGCACAAACACGCCGCTCCCCCGACATCCGTTCAGCGTGAACGTCTCCTCATCCATGTTCCCGTCTAGCGTCAGACCCTCGATCCCCGCATTCGACACGCCCTCCATCTCCACCAGACTATACGCACTGACCGCCCGCGCGTGATCCGCCGGCGCGTAGTCATGATTCAGCATCCGATCGATGAACAGCCGCTCCCCGTCAATCCCCACAATCGTCGCCACCGTCGTGTAAAACCCAAACGCCTTGTCGTCCAGCACGTGCACGCCCATCCCCACGCGAAACTTCTCCGGCTCCGCCACCGTCAACTCGTAATGTCCGTACCCCAGATAATCGACGATGACACTCGCCACGCTCGGCGCCTTCTCAAGCACCGTCCCCGCCTCACCCACCACCCGCACCCCGTCCCGCAGCCGTAGCGCGTTCTCCATCCGATACGTCCCCGCCGGCACTTCAACCACACCCCCGCCCGTCCCCGCCATCTCATCAACCGCCCGCTGAATCGTCGCGGCAGTGGGGGGGTCGCGGTCAATCACGATGTGCGTCGTACCCATCAGTCGTCTCCCTGAACTCGACAAACGATACCACACGCCGCGCCCCGCCGGTCACCCGCGCGTCCCATCCCCCGCCCTCACGCCGTCGCCCCACAATCACGGGCCGCCCGTCCGCGCCGCCCTCCTCGAACGTTTCGAAATGATCACGCCGCAATAGACTCAATGAACTCTTTTCTTGACGCGTTCACGCCGGCCAATCAAGACGCGCCCGTGCCCCGTCAAAACTCCATGTCCAACAGATATTGATAAGTAACTCACCTCCAACCTATTTGTTATCGAAATAACATGCCGCCGCGCCGTGATATTAAGTTGCGATCAACCCCCCTGCCTCACCCCGGCCCTCATCCACCTCGGCCCGCCGAACGTAGCAACGCCCCGCGCCGGCCGCTACAGTGAACGTAACGTCCGACGATTCGGACCCGGAAAAGGCGCTCGGGAAAGGTCGCTTCACACAACTTGGCGGAGGGTGAGAAATGGTTCCTTCAAGAATGACGCAAGTCGGTTTCGCTGTCTTGGGCGCGCTGTTGTGTGCTTCGACCGCGCACGCCGCCGAATGGATCAATCCCGTCGCCGGCAATTGGACCGACGGCACCAAATGGTCCACCGGTTCCGAGCCCACCTCCACCGACCCCGCCGTGTTCCCGGACTCCGGTTCCTTCATCGTTACCGTCACCGGTTTCCACGATGCGAAATCCCTGTCGGTGACCGCTCCGACCGTGCGCTTCAGTGGCACCGCCGGCAACCGCATCATCGACCTCGTCAACGACCTGTTCGTCAATGGCGGCACCATCGATCTCGACGACATGGTCGTCATCAAGGCCGGCGACACCGGTGTCGGCGCCATTCGTGTCCGATCCGGCGCCACCATCAACGTCCAGACCGCCAGTGCCCTCTGGGGCGATCGCCTGAACATCGGAGAAGCCGGGACCGGCACCGACAACGCCATCAACCTCATCGGCGGACAGCTCACCACCAAGGACACCAGCGGCACCAACAACTTCATCGGTCGTAGCGGCTCCACCGGTCGTCTTGTCCTCAGCGCCTCCGCCACCGCCAACTTCGCCCACACCATCGGCATGGCCGACTCCGCCAGCAACAACAGCAAGGGATACCTCGACGTCCTCACCAACAGCACCCTCACTGCGCGCGGCATCCTCATCGCCACGCGCGGCATCCCCGGCCAGGACGCCCGACTCACCGTCAGTGGCTCTGGCTCCCTCGCAGAGCAGGACGCGTGGGGAAATGACCTGACCATCGGCGCCGCGTCCAACAGCACCGGCGAACTGCTCGTCTCATCAAGCGGCAGATTTGAGACCGCCCCTTTCGGCCAGGTCACCGTCCACAACACCGGTGCCATCACCCTCACCAGCGGCGGGCAGTTCGACCTTCGCAGCAACATGCTCATCGACGGCGGCCTCTTCACCGGCAGCGCCGCTGGCCTGAACTTCGTCGACACCGGCGTCGGCAGCGCCGTCGGCATTGATATTCGCAATGGCGGCAAGCTCGACCTCACCTCTTCACTCATTTACACCGACGACGCCGCCATCACACTCGCCGACACCGCCTCCGAACTTGAGGTCACCAACTTCATTGTCCACACCTCCATCACAGCCGACACCGGCTCGATCATCGATGTTGATACCCTCAGTGTCCACGAAGGCGCCGTCACCGCCGCCGACACCGGCACCACCATTGACGTCGCCGGTGACCTCAGCATTGGTTCACCAGACGTCGGCTCCAGACTTGTCACCATCGAGAACGACGCTATCGCCACCATCGGCGACGATCTCTACGTCGGGCGCCAGCCGACCATCTCACCTGACCGTCATCCGTTCGCACGGCGTGCCGCATATTCGCCGGCTCGGATGCCACACGAAACACGCAAAGCCAAAATCTAGATATATATATCCTAACAGTAAGTCCGTCACGATCAAGTCTTTTCTCCTGTCATCCCGCCTCATCCCCCAGCGCCTCAAACCAACGCATCGGCGACGCCCGACGTATCTCATCGCACCGGCATCTTCCGTATCTTACTGTCTTTTCAATATATACAATCACTCGGCCCCGCCGCTCCGCCCGACGGCCCTCCCGACCCCCATCCGTCAAACGACGCCACCCCCGCACCGCCGATCACCGCCCACCCGCCGGTGCCGCGCCCCGCGCCCACCCCAACACCATCAGCCGCCACCGGTCCCCCCGGCCGACCACCCAACACCCGAATCAAACGCCCTCACCGCGTGCCCCGGCGCCCTGCATGGCGCATTCGATCAGGCTATTCTCTACACGCTGTGATCCATCCATCCCATCCCGCACCACCTGCCGCACAAGGTTACTCCCCATGACACTCCCCGCCGCGCGCACCATCCCCAACCTCAAAATGCAACTCGACGGCTTCATCGCCGACTACCTCCGCGGCGTCACCGATCAGTGGCTCCTCCCCGCTCCGGCCGCCAACCCCGCCATCCTCGAAATGTTCCGCGATCGCGACGCCTCCCCCGTCCGCGCCGGCGTCGAGTGGTGTGGCGAGTTCGCCGGCAAATACCTCACCAGCGCCGTCCAGATCCTCCGCATCACCGCCGACCCCGCCCTCAAAGCGTCACTCCGACAGTTCGTCCGCCGACTCATCAGCTTCCAGGATACCGACGGCTACCTCGGCCCGTGGACCCGCGCCTGTCGTCTCACCAACAAAGACCACACCGGCACAGGAAACTGGGATACTTGGTCCCACTATCACATCATGATGGGTCTCACCCTCTGGCATGAAGTCACCCGTGACGCCGACGCCCTCACCGCCGCGACCAAAATCGCCGACGCCCTCTGCCGCAAATACCTCGGCAACAAGAAACCTCGACTTGTCGACACCCCCTACACCGAAATGAACCTCGCCCCCGCCCACGTCCTGCCCATCCTTCATCGCAAGACTAGGGACGAACGCTACCTCAAACTCGCCCGCCAGTTCGTCGATGAATTCGCCGCCAAAAACAGAAAAGGCCCCCTCGCCGGCGACTATCTCAACCTCGCCCTCGCCGGTATCGAGTACCACAAAACCCCCAAACCCCGCTGGGAAAGCCTCCACCCCGTCATGGCCCTCGCCGAACTCTACTGGGCCACCGGCGATCCCAAATTCCGCGATGCCTACGCACAAATCTGGTGGAGCAACCTCAGATTCGACCGCCACAACAACGGCGGTTACTCCTCAGGCGAACAGGCCAAAGGCGATCCCTACGACTTCGGCGGCATCGAAACCTGCTGCACCATCGCCTGGATGGCCACCACCGTCGAAATGCTCAAGCTCACCGCCGACTCCGTCGCCGCCGACGAACTCGAACTCTCAACCCTCAACTCCGTCGTCGGCATGCACTCCGTTACCGGCAGATGGTGCACCTACAACACCCCCATGAACGGCGTCAAGAGAACATTCCTGGATGCGTGCAACTGGCATGCCCGGCCCGGCGGCGGCGAACTCAGCTGCTGCACCGTCAACTCCCCGCGCGGCTTCGGATACCTCAGCGACTGGGCCTGCATGCGCGATCGCCACGGACTCATCCTCAACTACTACGGCCCATCCACCTTCTCACCCAAACTCAAGCCCGGCATCGCCGTCACCCTCACCCAGCAAACCAACTACCCCGTCGATCCCCACATCAAAATCCGCGTCGCCCCCACCAAGCCCGCCGAGTTCACCCTCAAACTGCGCATCCCCCATTGGTCCAAACGAACATCACTCAAAGTCAACGGCAAAACCATCCCTAAAATCGCATCCGGTCAATACGCCCACATCACCCGCCGTTGGCGCCGCGGCGACACCATCGATCTCAAACTCGACTTCGCCCTGCACTTCTGGACCGGCGAAAAAGACTGCAAAGGCTTCACCTCCGTCTACCGCGGTCCGATCCTCCTCGCCTACGACCACCGCTACAACCTCGAGCACGCCACCCCCGGCAAGCCCGTCAATTTCTACGACTATCTCGAAGAGCGCCGCGAATCACCCAAGTGGAACGCCACCGACTGCCTGCTCAATGTCCCCGCCCTCAGCGCCAAGAATCTCAAACTCACCCCCGCCAAGTGGACCGAATGGATGCCCCCCGTCCTCTTGGTCAAATGCAAAGCCGCCAACGGAAAAACCGTCCACCTCTGCGACTTCGGCAGCGCCGGCGAAACCGGCACCCCATTCCTCTCCTGGCTCCCTGTCAAACACCTCCCGCCCGTCCCCGACTTTTCTCCTGCCACCCCCCTCGGCACCAACCGTTGCACAGCCTGACCCGCGCACCCAATTTCGGAGGCAATGCCATGAACTCAGATGAACCCGAAGCCCCCTGGCGCACCATACTCGGCGCCGTGTGCATCGTCGTCTTCTGCGCCGCGCTCTGCGGCGCCTTCGGCTACCTCACTCAGACCGGTTTCTTTGAAGCCGCCTCGGGCGACCCCACGCTGCAGAGATCCGTCTCCGAGCCGATCACCAAACAGCAATACCAGAAACAAACCAGACGCGGATGGTGGATCGGCTGCGCCGTCGGCGGCACGCTCGGCGCCGGCTACGTCCTCTGGCCGAGAAAATCCTGACCGCCCCCGCGCCCCCTTGCGTCCCACACCCCAACCCGTTCACATAAGTCGCCCACACCACCAAGGATCCGCCGTGAGCGACGACGCCCCCCGCACCCTCGACCCCGCCCACCTCTCTGTCGCTCCGCACTACGACCCGCAATTCAAAACCAACTGGCCGGCATTCTTCGACCGCATGACCGCATGGTGGCACGGCACCCTCCCCGGCCCCATCATCCGCATCCCCATTGCCGACCCTAGTGATCCGCCTCCGCCCTTGCCCGACGACACCGACTTCCAGGCCCACGCCAACGACGTTGAATCCAGCATTCGCCGGCGAGAACACACCTTCCAATCCACGCGATTCCTCACCGATCTGCCCCCGAGCGCCTCGGACTTCATCGGACACGGCATCGCTTCCTATTTCGGCTGTCCGCTTGAGTACCGCCGCGAAACCGTCTGGACCCACCCTTGTCTCAACGCCATCGACGACCCGATCGACGTCACCCGCTGGCGCACAGATGCCCGTTGGCTCGCCGCCATCGATCGAATCCGATACATGACCAACCGCGCCGCGCGTCGATACGGCGTCGCCTACTACTTGGGCGGCATCATTCAGGGAATGTCCCTCATGCGCGGCGACGAAGCCTTCCTCATCGACCTCATCGATCACCCCAATCACGTCGAATCCCTGCGCGACCGACTCCTCCCCCAGTGGTTTGAAATGGCCGACCAACTCGAAGCGCTGCTTCCCCCCGACGCCGGCCGCTGGGCGCCCTTCTCCCTCTGGGCCCCCGGTCGATTCGCCTTCCTTGAGTGCGACGTCTCCTGCAATTTCTCACCCGACCACTTCCGCCGATTCGTTGTCCCCGAACTGCTCGCCATGGTGCGCTGGGCTCCCTACAGCCTCTACCATCTCGACGGGCCCGGCGCCATCCACCACCTCGACGCCCTCCTTGAAATCCCCGAACTCGACGCCATCCAATGGATCCGCGGCGACGGCGCCGGCAACGCCCTCGACTGGCTCGACCTGCTCCAGCGCATCCAGGCTGGCGGCAAACGACTCTACGTCGAATGTCCCCCCGACGAACTTCAGCCCATGCTCGATGCCCTCGATCCCCGCGGCCTGCTCATCACCGTCGACCCGCCCGCCCATCCCGAACAGCTCGACGCCCTGCAGCGCATCGCCTCCCAGCACGCAGCCGACCAGAACGACTGACCATCCATCACCAACCCCCGCCCCGCGCATGGAGACTTCCGTGGACCCATCAAGCAACTTCAACCCACACTCAAATCCATCGCAACTCAAAATCACCGACCTGCGCGTCGCTCGGCTCGTCGGCCAGCCCATGGACTGCAACGTCCTCCGGCTCTCCACCAACCAGGGCATCACCGGCTACGGCGAGGCCCGCGACTTCGGCTCCAAAACCTACACCCTCATGCTCAAGAGCCGACTCCTCGGCGAAAACCCCTGCGACATCGATCGCCTCTTCCGAAAAATCAAGCAGTTCGGACATCACGGCCGACAAGCCGGCGGCGTCTGCGGCATCGAATTGGCCCTCATCGACCTCGCCGGGAAGGCCTACGGCGTCCCCGCTTACCAACTCGCCGGCGGAAAGTTTCGCGACAAGATCCTCTGCTACGCCGACACCACCTCCTCCCCCGACCCCACCCAAATGGCCGCCCACCTCCAACGCCGCATCGACGAGGGTTTCAGATTCCTCAAGATGGATGTCGGCATCGATCTGCTCCGCGATACCCCCGGCGCCCTCGTCGCGCCCCCCGGCATGCTCGACAACACCGACCTCATGCATCCGTTCACCGGCATCCAGATCACCGACATCGGCATCGACGCCCTTTGCGCCTACGTCGCCGCCATCCGCGATGCCATCGGCTACGACATCCCCCTCGCCGCCGACCACTTCGGACACCTCGGACTCGAATCCTGCATCCGCCTCGGACGCGCCCTCGATCAGTTCACCCTCGCCTGGTACGAGGACATGATCCCCTGGCAGTTCACCGATCAATACGTCCGGCTCTCCCGCGCCGTCAACACACCCCTCTGCACCGGCGAAGATATCTACCTCGCCCAGGGCTTCGCCGACCTGTTCCAACACCGCGCCATCTCAATCGCACACCCCGACCCCATGACCTCCGGCGGCATTCTCGAAACCAAAAAAATCGGCGACCTCGCCCAGGAACACGGCATCGCCATGGCCCTCCACATGGCCGGCACCCCCATCGCCGTCATGGCCGCCGTCCACTGCGCCGCCGCCACCGAAAACTGCCTCGCCCTCGAGTTCCATTCCGCCGACCTGCCCTGGTGGTCTGATCTCGTCGAAGGCACCCCCCGCCCACTCGTCCAGGATGGCCACATCCACGTCCCCGACACCCCCGGCCTCGGCATCACCGCCCTCAACGAAGATCTCATGCGCCAACACCTCAACCCCAACGACCCCGACTTCTTCAACCCCACCGACACCTGGAACTCCGAATCATCCCACGATCGCCTCTGGAGCTAGCCTCCATTCCGCACACCGCTCCGTACCCACAACCCCCGACTGGCCAACCCCCATTCACCCCGCTATCCTGACAGCTTCAACTAACGCCCACCGATCCGACACGCAATCAAATCAGCCGTCTCAGATCGCCTTGGAGCACAGTTGCTCCGCATCGGACGGTTTACACCCACGCCTATTCGCCGGGGCCGTCACCGTTGCACCTGTTTCACGTAAGGAATCGTTTGTGAATTTTGTTGATCTTGGACTCTCAAATCCCATCCTCCGCGCCGTCGAAGCGCAAGGCTATCACACCGCCACCCCCATCCAGGCCCAGGCCATCCCCCACATCCTCCAGGGACGCGACCTCCTCGGCTGCGCCCAGACCGGCACCGGCAAAACCGCCGCCTTCGCCCTGCCCATCCTCCATCGACTCGCCGCCGAGCAGCCGCGCAAAAAACGAAAGCTCGCCCGCGCCCTCGTCCTCGCCCCCAGCCGCGAACTCGCCCAGCAAATCGCCGAGGCCTTCCAAACCTATGGCCAACACCTCGACGTCTTCGGCACCGTCATCTTCGGCGGCGTCGGACAGGGACCCCAAGTCCAGTCCCTCCAGCGAGGCATCGACATCATCGTCGCCACCCCCGGCCGACTCATCGACCTGATCAACCAGGGCCACTGCGATCTGTCCGGCATCAACGCGTTCGTCCTCGACGAAGCCGACCGCATGCTCGACATGGGTTTCATGCCCGACATCAAACGCATCATCTCCCACCTCCCCGACCGCAAGCAGACCATGCTCTTCTCCGCGACCATGTCTCGCGAGGTCCGCACCATCGCCGACGCCCTCCTGCACAACCCCGCCGAGGTCACCGTCAAATCCAAAACCGTCGCCATCGACAAGATCGAACACACCGTCTACCACGTCGCCAAACCGCAGAAAGCCGCCCTCCTCGCCGAACTGCTCGATACCCTCTCGATCAGCCGCGCCATCGTCTTCACCCGCACCAAGCACGGCGCCGACCGCGTCGCAAAACAGATCAAGCGCACCGGCACCGTCGCCGAATCCATCCACGGCGACAAAACCCAACAAGCCCGCAACCGCGCCCTCGGCCGCTTCCGATCCGGCAAGGCCCACGTCCTCGTCGCCACCGACATCGCCGCCCGCGGCATCGACGTCGACGGCATCTCCCACGTCATCAACTACGACATGTCCCGCTGCGCCGAAAGCCCCCTCCACCGCATCGGACGCACCGCCCGAGCCGGCGCCGACGGCGCCGCCATCAGCTTCTGCGATCGCGAAGAACTGCCCTACCTCAAAGCCATCGAACGCCTGCTCCGCATCAAGTTCGACGTCGTCGGCCACGCCCCCGTCTACGCCAAAACCCGCCGCACCGAACCCGCCGTCCACCCCATCGAACGCGCCCACAGCAAATCCAAACCGAGCTTCCACCCCCGCTCCCGCAAACAACGCAAAGCCCGCCGCGGCAACGCCTGAACACCCCACGCACCACTTTGCCGGCCGCATGGAAACCACCCGGGCCCAACCCGCGCACGTCCGCCCGCGCCCTGTCAGCCAATAGCCGGGCCAAGACTTCGACCTGACCCCACCCGAAGGTTACGCGCTCGAAGATCTCTCCCAGTAACGCCTCTCCCGAACAGTCCACCCAACGCCACAGCAGGCGCCCTCACCCGGGCGCCTGCTGTTCTTTTACCCCCGCGTCCCGTCCCCCTACAATCGCGCCGCGCAATCATCGTTTTCCCGCACCGCGATCTTCCCGACCAATCCCACCCCTCGGATTCACTGCCATGCCCACCAACTCCGGCCCTCTCGCCCCGCAACTCACCAACCCATCCCCCGATCCCCTCGCTCGCATCGCGATGATCTCCCTGCCCGTCCCCTGCCCCGAATCCGAATCACCCGCCCCGCCCCCCA
>NYZD01000084.1 GCA_002685935.1 Planctomycetaceae bacterium
ATCGGCGTCGACCGGCAGTTCACGACCGACGACGCCCGCATCAAACTCAAACGTCTATACCCGAAAGTCGTAGAATGACGCGCCACTAGTTAGTTTACCCATAGCAGAGCAAGATGTCCAAGAAGGTTGCGGAATTTGCACCAGATTCTTTGGGATCGTGTGAAGGTGGGCAAGGTGGGGTGCGGGTCCTTGGAGGGGATGTGGGCCTTAGATGAACGCCAGGATGGCGGTTTTGGGGTCGTTACGGTACGGCAGTGGGGGGATCGACGACGCTAGGTCCGCCGGCGTGGTCGGGGTTGGTGACCCACCGGTCTGGAGCTGAGCCGGCGTGTTGTGATGTTGGATTCGGGTTGGTCTGCGTTCCACTTTGGGGGGCATGGCCTATAATTCGGCGACGTGTCGGCGGGTTATCACGCGAAAGGAGCGGCTGTGCCTGACTTTACACAATTGACTGACGCGAAAGCGGCGTTTTTGCGGGATGGCTTCGCGGTGGCTCGCGAGGTATTGAATCCGGATGAAGTCCGGGTGATGGTCGGCCGGATTGACGGGTACATCGAAGAGTTGGTGCCAGGGATGGATCCGATGCATTTTTTCTGCGAGGACAAGTCGGATCTGAGTACGCTGTTTCGATTGGAGAAGATGAATCTGTACGACCCGTATTTTGTGGAATTGAGTGAACAGTTTGAAGCTCCGGCGGCGGAGCTATTGGATGACCGCGCGGACTTTCGGAGTGTGGAAATGTTCGGGAAGCCGCCGAAGGTGGGGAAGCCGACGCCGGCGCATCAGGACGGGAACTATTTCAAGATCACGCCGAACGAGGCGTTGACGTTCTGGATCGCGGTGGACCCGGTGACTGAGGTGAACGGCTGCGTGCGTTACGTGGCGGGATCGCAGGTCGAGGGGATGCGCGATCATGCGTTGAGCTATGCGTTTGGGTTCTCACTGGGGATCACGGATTACGGTGATGCGGATCGAGCGCGGGAGGTGGCGGCGATCGTGGAGCCGGGCGACGTGGTGATTCATCATTCGATGGTGATTCATCGGGCGGATGCGAACCCGAGCGATCAGCAGCGTCGGGCGATCGGATTAGTGTATTACGCGGGGAAGGCGAGGAAGGACGAGGAGGCGACGGCGGCGCATCAG
Source organism: Planctomycetaceae bacterium (assembly GCA_002685935.1). Lineage (GTDB taxonomy): Bacteria > Planctomycetota > Phycisphaerae > Phycisphaerales > Zrk34. The sequence goes on from NYZD01000084.1 coordinate 1,144, forward strand.
GCACTGGTGAAGACGAAGTGGGCGGATGACGGAAATATCTGACGGGGTGGGTCGGGGTGGCGGCGCTAGTTATCCAATTCGGTGAGGCCTTCCTGAATGGCGAACTTGGTGAGGCCGGCGATGTTGTGGATGCCGAGCTTGTCCATGATGTGCTGTCTGTGGGTTTCGACGGTTTTGATGCTGACGTGGAGTTCGGCGGCGGTTTCCTTGGTGGATCGACCTTCGGCGAGAAGTTGGAGGATTTCGCGTTCGCGGGGGGTGAGGGTGACATCGACGGTGTCACGTTGGTCGGCGCGGCGTTGGATGTAGTCGTCGATGACGACGCCGGTGATTTCCTTGCTGAGGTAGGCGCGATTGGCGAGGACGGTGCGGATGGCTTCGACAAGTTCTTCAAAGGCGCTGTCTTTGAGGAGGTAGCCGGAGGCGCCGGCTTCGAGCATACGGCCGACGAACTGGGCGCGGGCGTGCATGGAGAGGGCGAGGACTTTGGTGCGGGGGCAATCGGCGACGATCTGTCGGGTGGCCTCGATGCCGTTGAGGTCGGGCATGCCGATGTCCATGATGACCAGATCGGGGCGGAGGTCGCGGGCGAGTTCGACGGCGGCGCGTCCGTTATCGGCTTCGGCGACGACTTTGAAGCCGACGTTCTGTTCGAGCAGGCTGCGCAGCCCGTCGCGGATGATCTTGTGATCGTCGGCGAGGACAATTCGGTGGCTCATCAGACGACTCCGTGCCGCGGCTCGGCGGCGCCGGCGAGCGGCGCGGTCAACGTGATCCTGGCGCCTTGGCCCGGCTGGGTATCGATCTGAAGTTGGCCGCCGAGATGGGTGATGCGTTCGTTGATATTGAACAGGCCGAAGCCGCCGTCGCGTGCGGCGTGGAGCCCGGTATCGGGCAGGTCGAAACCTCTGCCGTCATCGGCGACGAGGATGCGGACGTGCTGGTTGGCGCGTTCGACGGATATTCTGATGCGCCGGGCGTGGGCGTGTTTGACGACGTTGTTGAGCAATTCGCGGGTGGACTGGAAGAGCACGGCGCGGAGGTCGTCATTGAGGGGCTTGGGTTGGCCGTCGTCGGCGAAGAAGGTGTGAAGCTGGTGTCTGGTCTGCACATCCTCGGCGAGGCTTTCGACGGCAGCTTCGAGGCCGAGTTCGTAGAGGATCGGCGAACCGAGTTCAAACATGAGCGATCGGGTGGTCTGGATCGACTGTTCGATGAGGGTGCGGACCTCGTCGAGGGGGGTTTCAAAGTGGGTGCCGACGCCGGCTTCGAGCAACTGGCCGAGCTTGATGCGGGTCATGGCGAGGTGCTGACCGATCTGGTCGTGCAGTTCGGTGGCGATTTCCCGGCGCTGGCGTTCTTCGGTGAGTGCGAGCTGCGAGGTGAGCGAACGGAGTCGCTGTTCGTAGGTTTCGCGATGCTGCTGGGCGTCTTTGAGGTCGGTGAGATCGCGGACGACGCCGACGAAGCGTCGCCGGCCTTCGACGGTGAACTCACTGACGGCCAGATGGGCAGGGAAGAGAGACCCGTCCCTACGTCTGGCTTTGACTTCGCGTCCGATGCCGATGATTTTGGCGTGGCCGGTGTTTATGTAGTCGGCGATGTAGCGGTCGTGCGCGTCGCGATCGGGCGGGGGCATGAGAATGCTGACGTTCTGGGAGACGACTTCGTCGGCGGTGTATCCAAAGATGCGCTGTGCGGCGGGATTGAATGATTCGATGATGCCGCGCTGATCGATGGTGATCATCGCGTCGACGGCGGTGTTCAGGATTGCCTGACTTTGTGAATCGTGCTGCGTGGGTGGTTGGGACGCAGCGGGTTGAGGGGCGAACATGCGGGTGAGGATGAACATCGTGAGGAGGGCGGCGATGCTGATGATGAGGCCGGGCAGATCGTGATTGGTCTGGGTCCAGGTGATGGCCCATTGCCCGGCGTCGCCGGCGGCGCGGGACAGCGCGATGATCTGCTGGGCGGCCATCAGCGCGAACAGGGCGGCGAGGACTAACGGGCGCCAATCGCGGAGCCGCCTGGACATCGTGACGGCCCAGCCGAATACGACCAGGCGGATCATGATGGATATCAGGAGGATGGCGCTCATGGGTGGCATGCTCGGCGCAGGTGAACAGAAACGGAATCGCGCTTGAGTATAACGATTCGTGGGCGGGGCTCGGAATCGTGATGGCGGCCGGTGGCGCGATGATCGGGCGGGGCGGCACTACGCGGTGGTTGATCGGGGGTCGCGAGACGGGAGCGGCCGCCTGATTGCGGTCAACGGTGAACAGCTGATGAGCGGCCGTATTGGGTTGCTTCTCCGGGCGCATCACGCTTGGGCGATGGAGGCGCGGTTTGAGATTGCCGCGGCGATCCGGTCCCGCAGCCAAGGCAGCCATTTCTCCAGTCCGGAATCGGACACGCTGACCTGCAAGAGATCGACACCGGGGTTGAGACGTTCGACATCGGCCTGGAGTTTTTCGAGATCGAACGGCACGTGGGGCAGGAGGTCGATCTTGTTGAGCAGGAGCAAATCAGCTTCCTGCACGAGATAGGGGTGTTTGGCGGCTTTGTCATCGCCTTCGGCGACGCAGAAGACGCCGACCTTGACATCCTGTCCGAGGTCGAAGCCGACGGGGCAGATGAGATTGCCGACGTTTTCGATGAACAGGACATCGATGGCGTCGAGTTCGATCTGGGCGACGGCTTGTCGAACCTGATTGGCGTCGAGGTGGCAGCCCTTGCCGGTGTTGATCTGGACGACGTGTTGGCACTGCCGTGCGAGTCGGGTGGCATCGCGATCGGTGGCCAGATCGCCGACGATCACGCCGAAGCGGGTGGGGTCATCCCGGCAGGCGGCGAGGGTGGCTTCGATGAGGGCGGTTTTCCCGCAGCCGGGCGCGCCGATGACATCGATGGTGAAGACGCAGGCGTCCTGGAGGGTCCGACGATTCATGGCCGCCATTTCGTCGTTGATCTTGAGGACGTTTTCCACGATGGGGACTTTCATTTGAGGTTCTCCGTGGTCTGAGCTTCGGCGACGTCCATCGACATCAGTTGCAGTTCGTCGCCACCGATGGGTCGGGCGTTGGTCGAGCCGCAGGCGCAGGCGGCGTTCATGTGGTCGGCATCCCAATCGCGCCGACATGTGAGACAGTGTAGGCGCCAGGGCAGTTCGACGAGGTCCAGTTTTGTCGAGGCAAATTCGGTCTTCTCGGTCGCGGCGCGCCAGGCCCATTCCATGGCGTCGGGTTCGATGGCGCGCAGGGGGCCGGCGTGGACGGTGATGGTCCGGGGCTGGGCTGCGGGAGGCAGATGCTGACGGGCGACATCGATCAGCGATTCGGCGATGGAAAGCTCATGCATCGTTCGCCTCGCTTTGTTGTTCGGGGTCGGGCGCGTCGGCGGGCTGTTGTGTGGGGACGGTGAAGGCGAACTCGGCCCACTCGCCGGCGGCGGATCGGGCGCGGATGCGTCCATGATGAAGATTGATGATGCGCCAGGTTGAGTAGAGGCCGACGCCGGTGCCCTTGACCTGTTTGAGTTCGGGCGAATCGAGGCGTGAGAACTTTCGGAAGAGCCTGGAACGCTGTTCGTCGGTGAATCCGGGGCCTCGGTTCCAAACCGCGACACCGAGACGCTGGTCGCCGGGCTCGACGGTGACACGAATGGTGGTATCGGGACGTCCGTACTTGACGGCGTTGGATAGCAGGTTGACGGTGGCCATCTTCATCAGATCGGGGTCGCAGGCGATGCGCGGGCAGTGGTCATCGTATTCGCGTGCGAACGACATTCCCCTGGCGTGGGCATCGGACTCGACGAGGTTGATGGCGGGGTCGACGACGACCTGGGTGAAATCGACGGAGGGCTGCATCGTTCCCTGCAGCATGCCGCTTTCCATCTGGTCGAGGGTCAGATACTCGCGGATGAGACTGAGGAGATATTCGCCCTTCTCGATGGAGCGTTGGATCTTGTCGCGCTGCTCATCGGTGAGGTCGCCGAGGTAACCGCCGACGAGCAGGCGGGCGTCGGTGACCATGGAGGCGACGGGGCTGCGCAGTTCGTGGCTGATGAAGCCGAGCATCTCGGTGTAGGCGCGGTTGGCCTCGGTGAGTTCCTCGATGCGGTAGGCTTTTTCGACGGCCTGGCTGATGCTCTGGGCGATGGCTCCGTGGAGGCGGACCTGGTGTTCATCGAAGGCGCCGACTTCGCGGGCATTGCGGAAGAGGAATCCGATGGGCCGGCCGGCGACGATGAGCGGGCATGTCATGCCGGAGCGCATGCCTTCGTCGATGATGCGCTGCGTGGCGCCTGATTGGGGATGGGCCTGGAGGTATTGGGGCAGGTCGTTGATGACGCGAGGCCGGCCGCTTTCGATGACCTGCTTCAGAGACCCGGCATTGAGGTCGGCGGCGTAACCGATGGGCAAGGAGAGTGGATCGGCGTCGGATCGGGTCCAGTGGGACACGACGCGGACGCCATCCTCGACGATGAACGCGACGCTGAGGCGATCGCATGCGCCAACCCGGCTGATGGAGTCGTAGAGGAAGTTCATGACGCCGTCGAGTGATTGGGCGGCGGCGACCTGCTGATTGATGGTGTCGAGGATCAATCGTTCCTGGGGTGAGCACTCGCGATAAATGGCTTCGAACCCCATGGCGTCGACGTATTGCAGGGCGGACGCGAGGGTGAAGGAGTCATTCCGGAGTCGGCGCGAGAGGAATTGAAGCATGCTGGCGCCCATACCGGGCGTGGTGTCGAGCAGGTGTTGGAAGGTCTCGTGGCCGAGGGCCCAGAGCTCGACCTCGCCGACGGCGCGGAGCGTGGCGGATCTTGGGGCGCGTTCGAAGAGGCTCATCATGCCGCCCCAATCGCCGGGGCGTAGGGTCGCGATGTGGACGGGGGTCCCGCCTTCGGCTTTCTTGACGACGGCCACGTCGCCTCGGGCCACGATGAACGCCCAGTCGCCGGCGTCGCCTTCGCGGCTGATGATCTGGTTGTGATCGAAGCAGTGGGTCTGCATCTGTTGTCCGATGCGATGGAGCATCTGCTCGTCGAGGCCAGCGAAGCACTCGATCTCGGACAGGGTTGTTCGCAGTGTGGGGGCGGCGTTCATCGTCTAGTGTCCGCGTGCATCGTTTGTCGAATGCGACGTCCGCGACCCGGTGCTGGTTGGCGCATCGGGGTCGGTGAGCATGGGGGTGAGCCGGACGTCATGTCTTTGGCACAATCACTGCAACTTCGTTTTCAGGATGTGCAAGAGCCGATCCGGGTCCAAGGGCTTTTGCAGCACCGCGGCGAGGCCAAGTTCCGCCGGTGAGATCATGGAGCTCATCGCGTCGCCGGTCGAACTGAGCATAACGATCGGGACGGTGCAGCCTTCGGCCTTGAGGTCGCGGACGAGCGACTTGCCGGCATCGATCTCTTCCATGATCAGGTCGACGATGATCAGGTCGGGATTGGCCTGAGCATAGACTTTGAGGCCTTCCTCGGCGGTTGGCGCCTCGACCATGATGTAGCCGTGGTGTTCCAGCACGAGTCGGACGGACTCGCGAAAGTCCGGGTCGTCTTCCACATAGAGAATAACGTGTTTTCCATCCTTCATGATGAGCAACTCGGCGATTCGTTCGATGGCGTGGAGCACTTCAATCATGCGTGCCCAGTGGTAGCCCATGGTGACGTTACAGGGCTTTCCGTCGGTAATTGAAGAAAACTCCTGTCGAGCGGCTTCGGCGAGGGGGGTGTCGATGAAGTCGCAGGTGTTGATCCGGGCGAGCGGTCCGACGCGATACCAACCGTCTTCGGGGCCGACGGACCGGATGAAGGGGAACTTCATGTAGGACCATGACTTCACTTCTTCGATGAGATAGTCGGCGTAGGTCTGATCGTCGACATGGTCGAAGATGGTGTTGCCTTCGGCATCGACGGCGCGGAGGCCGCCGTCGTAGAGATCCATGGCGCCGTCGGCGCGGATGATGGACATGTGGTTGGAATCGAAGGACCCGAAGGGGGCGAACTGCTCGATGTTTTCGATCGTGTAGTCCCTGGCGATCTTGACGGCGCCGCGCGACCATTCGAGCATCTGGTCGAGGTCCTTGAGGAATCCGTCGCGCTCTTCGATGGACAGGTTCTTGTTGACGCCGCCGGGGATGGCGCCGGTGCCGTGGATTTTCTTACCGGCGGTGGTTTTGATGATCTCCTGGCCGTACTTGCGCATCATCACGCCCTGGACGGCGAGTTGTTTGAAGCGATCGTCCTTGGCGACGGCGACGACGTTGCGGAGGGCCGGGTCGGCATCGAAGCCGAACAGGATGTCGGGGCTGCACAGATGGAAGAAGTGCAAGGCGTGGCTCTGGAACATCTGTCCGTAGTGCATGAGGCGGCGGATTTTCTCGGCGGTGGGGGTCAGCTTTTCGGCGCCGACGATTCGGTCGACGGCCTTGGCGGCGGCGAGGTGATGGCTGACAGGGCAGATACCGCAGAGGCGCTGCACGAGGACGGGGACTTCCCAGTAGGGTCGGCCCTGGACGAAGCGCTCGAAGCCGCGGAACTCGACGATGTGCAGGCGTGCCTGCTTCACGCGGTTCTGCTTATCGAGAAGGATCGTCACTTTGCCGTGACCTTCGACGCGGGTGTCGTCGCACAGTCGAATGACGATCTTGCCCTTGGGCTGGTCGGAGAGAAACGAGTAGAAGGAGACGGTACTCTCGACATTGACGCGGGGTAGGTTGACGCGTTGGCTGATCAGGTCCATGGCGGCGCTGCTGATGCAGTCACACTGCCGTTGGACCGCGCGCAGGATATCCATCATGCGGGTCTGATCGTTGCCGACGGTGTTGCAGATGTCGGTGACGGTTGATTCAAGCGAATGGGACACTTCCGAGGCGGTTCGCAGGGGAAGCAGATAAGTCCCGGTTGGCCACATCCTGTCGGGTCCATGAAGGAAAGGCGGCACATGTTTGAATACATCCACCACGTCGCGTACGCCGTTGATGACATGGACGAAGCGGTGAGCGTCTTTCGTGACATCTTCGAGTTGGAATTGGTCGATCGTCGCACGGTGGAGACAGAGCCCAGCTTCGAGATGGCGACGTTCCGCTGCGGACGTACGTTCATTGAGTTGCAGCGTCCGATCAACTACCCGCAACTCACGGCGTATCTCAAGGATCACGGCCCGGGTCTGACGCACGTCGCCTTTGCCACGCGCGATCTGGACACACGCATCGAAGAACTCAAAGAGAAGGGCGTCTTCATGAATCCACCCGGCGCATTCGTGGCGGGCACCGGTTGGAACATTGCGAATTTCGATACCAGACAGAGCGACCTGGCTTTGTTCAGTAGCAAGTATCACGACGATCACTTGGCAGACGCGGATGATATGGAATAGAGTCTGTGGAACGCATCCCTCGACCGGGCGACGTGAAGGCAGACGATCCCCGCGACCCCCGGCGATAGGCGGGCAGGCCAATTGATGTTGCATGGTTGAACCCGGGACGCGCTGATCGCGATCGATGAGAGGGAACGGTGATGTGGAGGACACTTTGGACGACATGCAACGGATCGACGATCTTCCGGTCAACACTTGGCTTCAGGACGCGGTTGAGTTGGCGGTCGGGAACATTGGGCATCGGCTTGATGCGACGGAAGGCGACCGGCCGTTTTTCTGGTTCGACCTGGCGAGCCGCCCGCCGGCGCTGCGGCACGACTACTGGGACTTCTGCGACATGTCGGGGCGGTGGACCAATGCCGTGATGTTAGCGCGGCTCATGACGGGCGCGGCGAAGCCTGAACTCGAGCGGCGGCTGAAGACATATATGCTGGCCCAGCAGGGGGACGACGGGCTGTTCTACAACCAATCGTGCGACACCGAGGCGTTCATCGTGATCGGGGATGTCCCGGAAGGGGACTTTGCCGACATGTTTTGTCAGGCCCGAGTGCTGGTGGCGCTGACGACGTGGTATCTGGAAACGGGCAGTGCCGAGATCGAGGAGCGCATCGAGCGTTTGCTGGGGCGTCTGTTGGAGATCCTGCCGCGGGACGGAGAAGCGCTTCGCGCCCCGGCGCTGCGCCACCTGAGGGGCGGCGGGTGGCAGAGCGAAGGGGGATGTCCGGACCTGGCACCGGGATTCGCGGCCAACATCGCGCCGGCGGCGATGCGGTACCACGAGGCGAGCGGGTCGGTCGCGGCGCTGGACGTGGCGCGTGGGTTGCTGGCGGGGTTCGTGTTCACCGACGGACAGAAGCGCGGTGATCGGTTCTACTTTCGGCCGGCGGGTATCTACTGCGGCAACACACACTGGGGAGGCGGACTGCCCGCGACGGCCGCGGCCGCGCGGCTGGCGCGACTGACGGGCGACGACGTGATGATGGACTTTGTCCGACGCGTGTTCGAGAACGTTGCGGGTTTCACGACTGACTTCGGCTGGACGCCCAACAGTGTCAACCTGCCGGCCGAAGGCGGGTCCAGCGGTCAGAGCGAGGTCTGTAACATTACCGACGCGATCGACACGGCAGTGCAGTTGATCGAAGGTGGGGCGGGGGACTACCGCGACTTCATCGACGCGGTCATGCGCAATCAAGTGATCGAGCAGCAGTTCCGTGATCCGTCGGTTCTGCTGAGCGAAGAAGACCTGTGCTGTTCATCGCAGCCGCTCGCTGAAGGGCTGCGCGGCTCGGTGGAGTCGTGGGGCAATCCGAATTCACTTGTCGGCAACCGGTCCGGTCTGGAAGGGTGTTGCACGGGTGCGCTGGTGCGCGCGTGTTACTTTGCCTGGCAGCACGCGATCGAGGATCGATCAGGCCGCGTGTGGATCCACCTGCCGTTCAGCCGGGCGTGCCCGCAACTGGATCTTCTTTGTCACGAGCCGTGGCACGGGGCCATAACGCTGGAGATCAAGCAATCGTGCAGCGTGTCGCTCCGCCTACCGAAGTGGATTACAAAAGAAACGTTGGCGGTCAGGTGCGCCGACCGGGCACTCGAGATACGCTTTGAAGATCGGTACCTGTTGCTCGACGGTCTTGCGCCCGGAGACACGGTGCGTCTGACGTATCCGCTAGCGGAGACGCGACGGAAGTATCAGATCGACGGCGAGAGCTACACGGCGTCTTGGCGAGGTGGCACGGTGGTGGACATGACGCCGCGCGGTGAGCCGTACCCGATTTACCAAAGGAAGGACCGCCTCGACGCGTTGCCGGTCGGCCCGCCGCGACTGGGATGCGCGTGGAGCGACGTGGTTTGGTAGTTGTGCGGTGGGGCGGCGACCTTGCGAAGTATGATGACGCGGTGACACGGCTCAATCACCGTTTGGGCAGGAGAGACACGACATGAGCATCGCTGAGCGGTCGTCATATCTTTCAGAGATCACGGAGGTACTGCAGACACACTGGCCTGAGAACCGCGCGATCAACATTGTCTGCCACGGGCACAGCGTCCCGGCGGGATACTTCGCGACGCCCATGGTCGATAGCCTCAATGCCTATCCCCATCTGCTTCACGCGGGGTTGAAGCACCGTTTTCCCTTCGCGGTGATCAACGTGATCGTCACGGCGATCGGGGGAGAGAATTGCGAGTCGGGCGCGGCGCGATTCGAGAAGGACGTGCTGTGCCATCGTCCGGACATCATCACGATTGATTACGGACTGAACGACCGAGGCATCGGGCTTGAAAGAGCCTGCGCGTCGTGGTCGCACATGATCGGAGCGGGACTTGCGTCCGGGGCCAAAATGGTTCTGCTGACGCCGACGGCCGATGTGACGCAGTCGCCAGCGTATGAGGGAGACGACGCAGGTCTTCTCGTGGCGCATGCGGATCAGATCCGCCGCCTTGCCGCCGACCACGCGATTGGACTGGGCGACAGCCTTCGGGCGTTTCGGGACTATTGCGATACGGGGGATCTGTCGGACATCCTGTCGTGGATCAATCACCCGAACCGGGCCGGCCATGAACTGGTTGCCAGAGAACTGCTGCGATGGTTCTGCGCGGGATGAAAGGTCGCGCCGCCCCGATCGACCCAAGCATCAGGGCATCGGGCCGGGCCGCGAGGTCGCATGCGTCGTGCGACGGGAAACGCGCCGAAGATTGGGGAATCCTGGCGCGCCGGGTAGGATGGAGGATACTTGCGGGCCAGAGAGCGACCGTCGATGACGGAATCATCGCCCGATCGATTCATCCGGGAAATCCGTGTTGAAAGGACACCGCATGTCGTCAACCCGTCCATTTATGCTCGAGACGTTGATCGATTTTCCAGATGACGCACTTCACGCGCGTGATGTGGTGACCGAAGCGCATGTCGATGCGATGATGGCGGGCTTGGCGAAGATCGGGGTGAGGCGGGCGAGCTGGGATTCGTACGGGGATGGTCACGGGGGATTCTTCCTGCCGACGGGACTGGCCGATTTGACGGGTGAAGACGAACGAAGTGAATCGTGGCGCCGCTATGGGGCCACGCTTGATGTGTTGCGGAATCCGCTGAAGACCGCAGTGGAAGCGGGGCATCGGCATGGGATCGAAGTCTATGGGTATTACAAGCCGTACGAGACGGGGCCCGCGATGTATTTCCCCGAGGGTTCGCCCGAAGCGCGGGCGTACGGGCGGCTGTGGAAGCTTGGGGGCTACCTGACGTGGCTGGATCCGTTTGTGGTGCAGCATCCGGAATTGCGGATTAAGCGCTGGGATGATGCGTTGCACGGTCAGGGCGAGCCGATTTGTGCGGTTCGCCTCACGAAGAAGGACGATTCACCGACGCGGGTGACGGCTGATCATCTACAGGTGTGGACGAGCGATTTGAATTACCGGTACCAGCGATTTGATGGTGATTTCAAGGTGGTGGAGACGGTCGAGCCGGCTGCGCGGGATGTGTATGACATGGACGGCAATCGACTGACAGCGGCGGGAGATCCGGTTCGGGCGCTGACGCTATCGGGTTTCGAGGTCCGGGATCGGTACGTGATGGTCACGACGGATTTCGCGGAAGGGCCGGCCGACTTTGAGAACAGCGGCGTGGACTTGATGGCGGCCCTGGACCGCGACGGACAAGAGATCACGGGGGTGTTCGCGACAGGGGCGGCGATTTGGGAGGGCGACAAGGCGGACTTCCGCAAATGGGGATTGATGTTCGATGACGGTTGGGCGCGGATGCCGATCTGTCTGGACGATCCGAACACCACGCCGCCGGGCCCGGTCGGTTATGGATTGGGCCATCGGGGGGTGATCGCGTTCACGGCGGGTCGGAACGCATACTTGCCTGCGGCGTTGTGTGAGACGGAGCCGGCGGTGCAGGCGTATTGGCTGCGTTGGATTCAGGAGATGATCGACGCGGGTGTGGACGGTGTGGACTTCCGCGTGGAGGGCCACAGCACGCACACCGATTGTCCGGGTGCGTACGGGTACAACGACATTGTGATGGAACAAGCGGCGGCGCGGCGACCGAACGATCCGCTGGGGGCCGTGCCGGAGGTGCGGGGTGAGGCGTATACGGCATTCCTGCAGAGGGCTCGGGCGCTGTTGCGTGAACATGGGCGGGCGATGCGGATCAACCTGAATATTGACTACTTTCGGCCGGACCCGCCTGGGCCGGAGTTGCCGGCCTATCCGGCGAACATTGATTTCAACTGGAAGCAATGGGTGGAGATGGATCTGCTGGACGAAGCGATCATGCGGTTCTTCCGCTCGCCGTTTGATTGGTTGTTTGATGATCCGATCGCGCAGGACATGATTGCGACGTGTGAACGCCACGGGGTGTCGGTTGTGGTCAATCGCTACATGACTGACTTGGCTGGGCTTCCGCAAGCGGGCAACGACCGTGAAGCGGAGTTTCGACGTGTTCGCGAGGATGGGCGGTTTGCCGGTTTCATCCTCTACGAATCCGACACGTTCGGCGGATGGGATGAACAAGGGAACTGGTCGGTGAGGAGAGATGACGTGAAGGGTCTGTGTCGCGCGTTTGCTGAAACATCACGCTAAGTGTACGAGCGGCGATGGGTCGGCGATCAGGGAGTTGAACAGTTCCGGCTTGGACCTATATGAGTGGACGCACTTCACAGGGGAATCAGACATGTCCGACGCACAGCGCATCACGGTATTGGTAGATGAGCCCATCGCCACGATCAGCCCGTACCTGCACGGGACTTTCGCCGAACACCTGGGCGGCTGTATCTACCCCGGGATCTGGGTGGGCGAGGAATCGGCCATTGCCAACACGCGCGGGCTGCGCAACGATGTGATCGTGGCGCTGCGGCATCTGCAGATTCCGGTCACGCGCTGGCCGGGCGGGTGCTTCGCCGACCACTATCACTGGCGAGACGGCATCGGACCGCGCGCCGAGCGCCCGTTGCGCGTCAACGACCAATGGGGCAGCGTGGCGGAGCCCAACACGTTCGGCACGCACGAGTTCATCGACCTGTGCCGGCTCATTGGTACCGAACCGTATATCGTCGGCAATGTCGGATCGGGAACGCCCGGTGAACTGCATGACTGGGTTGAGTATTGCAACTTTGGCGGGCGGTCGGCGCTGGCTGACGAACGTGGCGCCAATGGCGCCGCAGATCCGTTTAATGTAAGGTTCTGGGGCATCGGCAACGAAAACTGGGCCTGCGGCGGGACGATGTCGGCCGAACACTACGCCGAGGAGTTCTGTCGGTTCAGGACCTTTGTGAAGAGCTACGCGGACACGAACGTGCACGCGGTCGCGTGCGGGCCGAACTCGAAGGATTGGAGTTGGACGCAACGGTTCTTCGAGCGGGTGGCGCGATACTGCGACGGTCATGACCGCTCGCCCATGCTCGATTCATTCGCCGGGCACTATTACTGCGGCACGGCCGGCGAGGCGGCGCAATACAGCGATGCGCAGTGGCTGGAACTGCTGGCCAAGGCACGGGCAATTGAAGGATTGATCTGCGGACATCGCCAGATCATGGACGATTACGACCCGCAGCGGCGGATTCACTTCATCATCGATGAATGGGGCACGTGGCACGACGGCGAAGATTCAGACCCGTTATACATGCTGTACCGACAGAACACGATGCGCGACGCGCTAGCATGCGCACTGACGCTCGACGTGTTCCACAATCACTCGGACAAGATCTGGATGGGCAACATCGCGCAGACGATCAACGTGCTGCAGGCGGCGCTGCTGGTGATGGACGATCAGTGCGTGAAGACGCCGACGTACCATGCGTTCGACCTGTACCGTCCCCACCAGGGCGGGCAAGCGTTGAGGACGGTCAATGCCGGTGAATCGATCAGCGATGGCGGTGCGTCGGCTGAGCACTGTCGTGACATGTATCGCGACAATAGCGGGTTCTCCCTAAAGGTGATCGAGGGATCGGCATCGGTCACGGGCGACACGTTGTGCGCGACGGTCGTGAATACAGACCCCAATAAGCCGGTTGAACTGGCGTTGAGTCTTGTCGGCGCCAAGCTGGGGAATGTGGACACCGTGACGCTGGCCGGCGCGGACATTCATGCGCACAACACGTTTGAGGCGCCGGACACGGTCACGCTGGCGGAATCGAAAGCCGTGGCCGTGAGGGGCACGGAACTGCGCATCGCACTTCCGGCGGCGTCCGCGACGCGTGTGATCGGGCCGCTGCGCTGAGCGATGCCGGGCTCGGTCACAGTCCAATGTGATGGACGAGAAGGGGGACGCGGTCTCGGACAGATGTGGACAGGCGCGCGTGTCTACTCGACATGCAATCTGCCAATCCTGACTGATCTTGATGCGTGGGCCGCCGAAGCGGTCCGGGATTGGACGGATCTAGCGGGCGCCAAGACGTTGTAAACTGAGTCGGTCTGCCCGTGGGCGGACGGGTGCATGGAGAGCCTCAACGGGAAGCTGAGGAATGAGCGATTGAACACTGAGATCTGCGACACGCTGCTGGTAGCAGAGGTGCTGATCGAACTTCGGCGGCATCATTACGACTCGGCGCGGCCACGCAGTTCGTTGGGTTGCCGAGCGGGGGCACGGTGGCGGGCGGCGGTCGACGTTGGTAGAACACCGCTCGTAAGCAGGTGAGAGGTGTGGGCGATTGCCATGGACGAACGGATCAGGTTGAGCGTTGGCGAGCCGGACTTCCCCACCCCCGCGCACATCTGTGAGGCCGCGCGGCGGGCGATGGACGAAGGCTACACGCGCTACACGCCGCAGCCCGGGTTCGAGGATTTGCGTGATGCGGTCGCGCACAAGTTTCAAACAGAGAACGGCATTGACGCCCGGCGCGAGCAGATCGTCGTTTCTTGCGGCGGGAAGCACAGTCTCTACAACGTTATGCGGTGTGCCGTGGGCGCGGGTGATGAGGTCATTCTGCTGCAGCCGTATTGGTTTGCGGCTGTCGAACAGGTGCGCCTCGCCGGTGCGGCGCCCGTGTTGGTCGACTGCCCGGCCACGAACGACTTCCAGCCCGACGTTGATGCGATCGGTCTCGCCATTTCCGACGCCACGCGCGCCATCGTCATTAATTCGCCGTGCAATCCCACCGGGGCGGTGTTCTGCCGCCAGACACTTTGGGCGATCGCTCGGATCGCCATCGAGCACGACCTGCTCGTCATCACCGACGAGGTCTATGAGTCCATGGTGTTCGACGATGCGGAACACGTTTCGATCGCAAGTCTGGATGCGGAGGTGGCAAGCCGCACGGTGACGATCAACAGCGTGTCCAAGACGCACGCCATGACCGGCTGGCGCATCGGTTACGCGGCGATGCCCGCGCGGCTGGCGGAGAAGGTCACGCACCTGCAGTCGGTGAGCACTTCCGGACCGTGCGCCGTGGCACAGCGCGCGGCGCTGGCGGCCATCACGGGGGATCAATCGCATGTCGAGACGATGGTGCGATCGTACGCCGAGCGGCGCGAGATGATGTTGCGGCATCTGCGCCGCGTCACACCGGTGCGCTTCGCCGAGCCGCAGGGCACGTTCTATGTGTTCGTCGACATCACGGGCCTTTACGGGCGCGTGATCGGCGGACAGATGATCAACAGCGCAGACGATCTTGCCCGGGTCGCCCGCGAAATGTCCGCGCTGGAGATCCTTCCCGCCACGACGTTCGGCGCACCGCATCACGTGCGCCTGTCGTTCGCGGTCGCGCACGCCGATATTGAGCGCGGCTTCGAACGTCTGGGCCGGCTCCTTGCCTGAACGCCGTACGTCCCGGTTACAGCCAAGAAAACCAGTGACATCAAGAGCCACGTTCTCGCTTCTTCGGCGCGGCGGCAAACTCCCAAATCACGACCTCAAATGGCTGCAGCATCATGGATATGGTCGCGCCGTAGGTGAAGCTGGCCGCCTTGGACGCCTTTGCGGATGCGATCACGGTGCGCCGACGGAACGGGCCGCTGCCTTCGGACACACCGATAAAATGATTGAGGCACACATGGAAGGTCTGCGGCTGGCCTGCCGGATTTCGGAGAGATATCACCCCTCTGTCTTTTGTCCATCCCGAATACCCGTAAACCTGACCATCGGCCGGGCTGCCGCCGATCATTCGCGCACGCGATATCTCACTGAAGTTCTTGCGAGCCCATTTGAGCGCTGCGGCCAGGACATCCCAGTCCTTGTCGTTAAATACGGATGGGGCGATCCCCATCTCGAGGAGTTGGCTGCCCCGCGACAGACACATGAATAGGTATTTCCTGAACTCCTGGGCCGAGTCCTTGCCCACGAACGGCAGACCATTCGGCCCGAGCTTCTGCTTGAGTGGATCGATCTGATACACACTGGACAATGGAAACTGCCTTGCCGATCCACGGACGCGAAACGCCCGGTAGTAGGCATCATCGCGGTAGGTCAACTCGCGGTCGCGTTGCAGACCTTCTCCCATCAGGCCCTGGTCGCCGCAATTGTTCAGCCACACGGCATCCACGTGCGTGAGGAACCACGGGCTGAGCCAGGTGCAGCAGGTGATGTTGATGAACACGTCGGGATTCTGTGCTCGCATGGCCCTGAGGGTCCGCATCCATGTCTCGACAACCGCGGACAGGTAATATCGTCCCTCTTTCCCCGCCGGATGCGCATGATCCGGTTCACTGCACGGACGGTAGACCCAGCC
Source organism: Planctomycetaceae bacterium (assembly GCA_002685935.1). Lineage (GTDB taxonomy): Bacteria > Planctomycetota > Phycisphaerae > Phycisphaerales > Zrk34. The sequence goes on from NYZD01000084.1 coordinate 17,179, forward strand.
GTCGAGCTTCCATGAATTCACACGATGCCGGGACATATACCACAGCAGCTTCCTCTTGAGAGTCTGCGCGTACCTGGGGCTCGCGAGGCAGGCGATGGGCTGACCGCCCTGGTCGGGCCAGTCCAGGACCTCGTATCCCCTTTCGCGGAGTTTCTCGCCCTCTCCATACCAGCTGGAGGGGCTGAGCCAGAGGGCGATGCGTGCTCCGGTCTTCTCCACGCGCTGCTGCACGGTCCCGAAGCCACCGGGGAATTTCCTGCGGTCCACATCCCAGAGGCCCCGGCCATGGGTCCACCAGCCGTGATCGAGCATGTATGAATCCAGCGGGGGCGCGCCGCGCTTGCCAAGTTGTTTGTGTATCTCGTTGACGGAGGCCGAGAACTGGTCTGCGGTGCACTGCGGCGTATTCAGATCCCACCACGAGTTGTATTGACAATGCATGCGGACCGGGCGGCAGCGGATGCGGTCGATGTATTCCAGGAAGGCGTCTTTGACCGAGGCTTCGTCCTCGGCTACGCCGCACACGCAGGAATGTGTGACATAGGGTTTGCGGTCGACGGTCCGGCCCAGGTCGTATCCGGCAATCGCGATGCACCTGTCCGCCATATTGTCTGCGGCAGGGAACTCGACGCCGACGAATAGATCGTACACGTAGACCGGCTGGCCCAGACCGGCGGGCCATGGTTCTTCAGTGGTGCAGCCGGTTGGTTTGCCGGGCATGCCGGTGTCCAGCACCTCCATGTCGATGCGATCCACGGCCCGAGCGTCACCGTCCAGGGCGCGAAGGGTCAGGCGCTTTCGCATGAAGAAGTCATCGCGGCCCAGCTCCACGCGCAGATCCACCTGCAGACGGTTCGGCGTGTTGCGGAGGCGGAAGGTGACGGCTTTGCCCCCGTCTTCGTCCTCGTTGCTCCTGGTGCTCTGCAAGTCGAACTCAGGCGCCTCAATGCGTGCGCCGTCGATAAGCGAGATGACGAACTCACGGCTCAGTCCGGCAACCGTCACGGTCCGCCCGCTGCGGTAGTTGTCGACGCGTGTTGTCCGAAGCCGCTGACCGGATGTGTTGAAAGTCCGGGACAAGAACCGGTTGCCGATGGTGATCTCGTCCTGCCCTTCTGTGACCACGACCTCGCAGTGGCTGGCTTCCGGAGTATTCATGCGTTGCCTCCTACGCCGACTTGAAGTGCACGGCGCGCTCGGGCGCAAGCGTGTCCACCGTCTGTTCGTTCATGGCATTTTCACCCTCACGTTCTGCACGGCGTTGCTCCCGCGCAGATCCAGTGTGCAGACCTGGAGCCAGACGGCGGCGGGCGGTTTCTCGGTCAGCGCGATCTCGAAGCGGGCGGCGTGGAGCCCGCGCACGGGTCCGATCGCGTGCCCGATCTGTCTGGTCGCGAGGATGACAGGCTTGTCCATGGTGGCTCTGGGTGCAGCCGGGCGGCCGGGGTCGCCGGTGAAGGCGGCGACCAGGCACTTCAGCACATCGAGCACGCCGCGGTTCTCGACGTCCACCAACAGGACCGGCTTGCCGCGCCGCCGCGCCAGCGTGCAGGCGTTACGCTTCACGTGGAGGTGCTGCTCGATCCGGTCGGGCTGGAGGCCGACCGCCCGCGCCGCGTCGAGCACGCCCCAGCCGAGTCGGTCGTCCCACTCGTCGAGCGTGGCGGTGTTGCACATGATCTGCCGCACCTGCGCGTTCGTCAGCTTGGGGAAGCGTGACCAGATCAGCGCCGCCACGCCACCCGCGAAACCGGATGCCATGCATCCACCTGCACAGGCGGTGTAACCGCCCGCTCCGTTGGTGCTCCAGACATGGTCTTTCAGGTTGCCGCTGTTGCCTTGGCCGCCGGGCGCCGCGACCTCCACGTAGTCAGCCGAGCAAGCGATGTCCGCGGCGTCGCCGCTGGGGTTGCTCGATCCGACGGTGATGGCCGCAGCCGTGGCCGCATCGAAAGCCGCCACGCGGCGGCCGCGGTTGTCCGCCGTGCCGCGGAAGATGAGGCAGCCGGCGTCCCACGCGGCCTCCATCGAACGCCGCATCCTGGGGTTATCCGCCGGGTAGGCAAAGTCGGTGCCCTGATAGAACTGCATCGTCACGCCGTCGGCGCCAGTGGGGATGTATCCGTGGGGCATGACCAGCACCTTTGCGCCGTGCTCGACCGCGTAGTCGATGCCGCGCCACCAACTGTCCCTGTGGCCATACCCCACGCGCACGGGCATAACCGGGCACGCGGGCGCGCACGCGATGACCTCGCCCACGATAAACGCGTGGTGGTCGCGGTAATAGTCGCTCTCTGGGCCGCCGCTGAACTCGAGCGTGGCGTCGTCGTCGGCGCAGTCCCATCCATGCACGTCGCCGCGCGAAGGGCTTGGGTTGACCCAGAGATGGCGCTTGTGGTGTGGGTGCTGCCGGTAACCGAGATCGACGACCGCCACGATGACGCTCTTGCTGCCGCGGGTGATCTTGTGTGCCTGAGGAATGCGCAGTTGACGCAACGGCCAGCCGTACGCGCTGCGATGCAACGTCTTGAGGTTGAGCTTCGGTGTTCGTTGAGCCATGCCACACGTCTCCCGGCGCGATTCGGTTAACCCTCGTTCGGCGAGCGGACAGACAGGCATGCCGCTCGGATCATCACTGCGTGATGCGCTCGGCCTAGGGCACCAGGTTGCCACCGTTGAGCCAGTCCAGAACGACGGAGACGGCCTCGGGCAGCGTCCTGGCCGCCACGTCGGCCGCGGCCGACGTGGTCATGTGCAGGCGATCGCCGTCGAGCAGGAGGTCCGCGTAGCCGAGCGTCCCGGCTATCGTCACCCGGTCGTCGGAGCCTTTCGTGTCCGGCAGCATGCGCTGGTCCTTGACCACGGCTGCGCTACCGTCGTCGAGTTCGCAGTACACAGCGGCGGTGACGACCGGTCCCCGAGCGTCGTTCTCGTTCGCGATAGCGATGATGTCCAGGTCTTCGCGGGCGAGCAGTTCTTCGTGGTTAGTCACGACTTCGCACCAGAACGTCTCCCGAGCCCAGCCCACCATGTCAGGCCGAACCGCGGCAACCGAGATCTCCAACTCGCGACCGTTGAGACTGGTTATCTCGCCAATATGTTTCTCACCGCCGATGATGCCGACGCGTTGCATGGCTGTGGTCCTGTCAGGGTCGGTGCAGCATATCCTGCTGTCATGTTGGATCAAGAGGAGCGCCCGGACCAGTGCCTGCACGTGATAGCCGACGGACCGAACCATGAAACGCGCCCGGCCTTGGCCGAACGGGTCGCGGACGGAAAGCGGGACGAAGCACGGGCCGCAGCGGAAAGTGCGGTGCATCCGTCTGGGCAACAAAGGGGCGAACGGGTACCAGCACGACCTGAATCACCCGAATGCAAAAGTCCGCGCGGCAGGATTCGAACCTGCGACCTGTGGATTAGAAGTCCACTGCTCTATCCGACTGAGCTACGCGCGGAAGGCCTTTGATTATATCGGCTTAACCCTACTGGGTGCACTCCCATCAGTCCCGGTTGCGTCCAAAGTTGCGTCACTTTCGTCGAACAAGGGCTGGCTCGCGGCCCTCTCGAGGTCGGCCTCACCGGCCTGAGTGTAATAGGTCAGGGTGGTCTTGATGTCCGAGTGACCGGCCCAGTTCTGAACGACGTTGGGAAGGTATCCCGCCCGGGCCCAGTCATCGATCGCGCTCTTCCGCAGCGAGTGAAGTGGATCATTGTACGGAGTGACGCCTGCCGATCGGCACAGTACCTTGAAGTCCCTCCCGATGTTGCCCACGTACACCGAGCGGGGCACAACGTACTCAGCGTCTGGCGCGTTCAGCTTCAGCGGGCGAGGGAGACCACGGAGTATCTGAGCCAATTCCGGAAACAGAGGGACCACACAACGTCGCTCCGTCTTGATCTGCACGAAATCCAAGACTGGGGTTGATCCGCCGAGGGTCACATTGGACCACTTGAGAGCGAGAGCATCAGATCGTCGGAGCCCCCCAAGTCGACAGAGCGACAGAAGGATTTTCCATCCGTCGTTCGCGGCCTCGTATAGCCTCCAAAATTCGTCCGGCGTCACCTTGTGCCAGCGTCTCGGCTCTACTCGATTGAGCTTCACCACCTTGAAAGGGTTCCGCCGGATCAACTCGTCAAACTCAACCGCCGCCGACTCGAAAAGCGCCCGGACGAAACGCAGGTACTTGTCCGTTGTCATCCGACCCATCGGTCTGCGGCGCGTTCCCTTTCGTATGTGGCTGAGTTCGCCATTACGCAGGGCGGTGGCAAACCGTCGGGCCCCGGTGCTTGTGATTTTGTCCAACCGCTCGTTCTCGCCGAAGTGTTCCGCCAGAAGCCGGCCAGCGAACGCGTAATCCTTCAATGTGGCTGATCGCCTTCCCTCGGACCGTTTCATGTTCAGAAACGTCTCGATCCACTCTCCGATGGTTGGGGCCACGCCGCCGCGACGCTTCGAGGGGTTCGATTCGAGTTCCGATGCTTTGAGATCACGCAGTTTCTTGGCGGCACGTTTCCCGACATTGTCCGTTCGACCTATCG
>NYZD01000085.1 GCA_002685935.1 Planctomycetaceae bacterium
ACGAGAAACTTGCCGAGAGCTATCTGACCATGGTCAAGCTCGCCATGATCCAGCGATGCAACCGCCTACTGCAGCCGTCAGACAGGACCTAACACAACTCGCCAATCATCGTGCACAAGAGCCGGTTCAACTATCACGCTTCACATGTTGTCTGGGTATTGGGGCGGTTGTCATACTGGGTCCATTGTTTGTGTGGATAACGATTTCATCGCTAAATCTGTTCCCGATGTATCGGTCGCCCTAGGTGCCGGCCGAGAGCTTTCGGCACGATAGGCAAACCATTAGCTCTGGTTGTTGGCTTTGTTCCCGTGGCGGCAGGAGTCAGTTGACAACTGATTTGGTAACATTGAAGACGTCAGTTAGAGAGTCAGCAAGTCCGAGCGCCGTCTGGTCTAACAACGCGTACAACTGACCGGCGGGAAGGGGCGCGGGTTACGAGGCGGATTTGCGGTCTTCGGTGTGAAAGGTGGAAACTGTGCAAGACGTGGTTCAAAGGAGTGAATGATGAAGACAACGATACTCGGCCTGCTGCTGCTGTCGTTGATCGCAGGATGCGAACACTCATATCAAGCACGCTCACAGACGGAAGCCGTCCCTGCAAACCGGCTGTCTGCCCTGCGGGGTCAATCGCGTGCGGAAGTGATCGAGAGGCTGGGCCAACCAACGCGGGAGATCGAAAGCAAAGGCAATACATATTGGGAGTATGTAAAGGAGGATCAGATCGTCGTCGTCGTCCAGTTCTCCCGGAGAGACCTTGAGCATGTGAATCAACTGAATGCGGGCGAGACCAGGAAGGACGCTTATTCGCCCTGGACACAGACGATGGACATCGAATGACCTTCGTACAATGAAGCGGAGGCGATTTGTCGGTAAGACGCCGAACACCTCACTTCCGACGTTGGGCTTGCGAATATAGACCAAGCTTTCAGGCATGCGGCGCTACCGTGAGCGTAACCCACGCCAAACAGTATCGTGGTCTTCCGATCGGCCGACGGGTTCATGTCATTGGGAATAGCTGTGCTGGAAAGAGCACGCTGGGAGCGCAGCTGGCAACGGCTCTTGGAGTCCCATTTGTCGAATTGGATGCGCTCAATTGGGAGCCTGACTGGGTCGGGCTCAACGACTCGGACCCTGAAGAACTTGAACGGCGCATGCGAAGAGCGACTGAGGGTGACGGCTGGGTTGTTGCCGGCTCGTACACGGGCTTTTCACAACGTGTTTTCTGGCCGCGCGTCGAGACGATCGTTTGGCTGGATCTGCCCATGCACCAACTCGTCCGGCGAACGCTCGTGCGATCGTGGCGGCGTTGGCGTTCAAAGGAATTGCTTTGGGGGACGAACTACGAGCGTTTCTGGCCTCAATTGAAATTCTGGAGCAAGGAAGATTCACTGCTTTGGTGGATCATCACACAGCATCGGCGCAAGCGTCGCAGTATGCTTGCATACAGTCGTGAATCTCGTTGGCAACACATACGATTTGTGCGGCTTCGATCTTCGGCTGAGGTCAAAGCGTTTTCGCGCGCCGTGGCGCCGGCCCCGATCGGCCCGGCACAAGCATGCACGGGATCGCGCTAGCGCCGGCCCCGTGATGCCAACCGGTTCAGCGTGCAGATGAGAACGATGTCTCGGCAGGCGGCCACGGGAACTTAGACGGCCGCGCGGCGGCGTATGAAACAATGTCTCACACCGACATGAACCAACTCCTGCAAGCGCACAAGCGTTTCTGGACGCCAAGTTCCGGGAGCGGGCCGCTGCTGGCGGAAATTCCCCATCCCGACTGGCGACCGAAGCCTTACCCGTTGGCGGGGGGCCGGTCTGTCTCAGAGATAAGCCGCATCACGCCTCAGGAGATCGACGTTCGGCGGCTGCTCACGGTCGACGCCAGGCTTGGGGCACTGACGACCGGCGACAAGATCCACGGCATCACCGCGGCCTATCCCGTCGCGTGGATGGAGGCGGTTCTGGGGTGTCCGATCTACGCGTCGGCGTTCAGTTGTTCATCGAAGCCGGTGGAAGCAGCAGGTGACGGCGGGGTTCTGGTGCCGGATCTGCGGGTGCTGCGGCAGTCGCCGTGGCTGCGCGTGATGGCGGAAGTGCTGGAGGCAGAAGTTGCGGCTGCGGGATCAACGTATCCCGCCGTGCAACTTCACTTGCGCGGCGTCATCGACATGCTTGCCGCCTACCTGGGAGAAGAGCGTCTGTGCATTTTGGTGCACGATGCCCCGCAGGACCTGGTTCAGTTGGCGGACACCTTCGCCGAGCTCTACGTCGAGATCGCCGGGAAGGGGTTGCAGATGCGACCGCCGTGGCGCGGTGGATATGTGTCCTCCTGGGGCGTCTACGCCCCCGGTCGGAACCTGGACTATCAGATCGACGCATCGAACCTGGTTTCTCCGGAGACCTACAAGACGTGCTTCGCTTCGTTCGACGAGCGGGTGTTGTCGGAGTTCGAGTACACGGTGATTCACCTTCATTCCTGCGCGCTTCATACGGTCCCGGCCGTTGTCGACATGAACGGTGTCCGTGCGGTGGAGATCTCGCTCGACGGGGATTGCTCCTACGGGGACCAGGAGCGCGTGCTTGAGGCGTGCCGGAAGATCCAAAGCGGGGGCAAGAGTCTGATTATCTGCGGGGAGCTGAAGGAGCACGAACTGGATGAATTTCTGCGCCGATTGAAACCCGAAGGACTGGCCATCTTCTACTGGAAACCCCGAGCGGGCTGATTCACGGGATCGAAACTACAACTTCTTGAATACCGCATTCAACGCGGCCAGGCGGTCGGCGTAGACTTCGCGGAGCAGCCAGTCGGGTGTGTCGGCTTCGAAGAAGCGCATGCCTTTGCGCGTGAGATCGGCGACGAGGTCGGGGTCATCCGTCGGGAAACCGGCGGTGATACCATTGTTTTGAGCGGCGGCCAGAACCTTGTCGACAGCGTCCTGGAACCGCGGCGTGTCGTACTCGCAGACGTGTCCCATGTCATGCGATAAATCCGCGGCGCCGATATGCAGCACATCAATGCCCGGCACGGCGGCGATGGCGTCGACATTCTCGACGGCTTTGATCGTTTCGATCATCACGACGAGCAGTTGATCGTCGTTGGCCTGTTGCACGTAGGGCTTGAGGTTCTCGCGGATGTAATGGACGGCGCGGCCAAGGCTCATCTCACGACGGCCGAGAGGGGCGTATCGGCATGCATCCACCGCGGCCCGGGCTTGTTCGGCGGTATCGACGTGGGACACGTGGCAGCCGGCGGCGCCGGCGTCCAGGGCCTGTCGGCACGCGGCGGCGTCGAAGCTCCGGGGTCGATACACCGCGGCAGTGCCCGCGGCGGCGGCGGCTGAGATCATGGCGCGGATCGCCTGCGGGTTGATACTGCCATGCTCGCAGTCCAGCAGCACGGCCTCGGCGCCGGCGTACCCCGCAATTTCAACGATGGCCGGATCGGCCAGGGTGATCGGAAAAATGACCAGCGGCGGCCTGGTCCGGTCATGGATGCGCTGACGAAGTTTGAAAAATTCCATCGGGGGGAGCCTGCCAAGTCAAGGTGCGCGGTCGTCTTTGTGGCTGAATGTAGCGGTGCGGGGGCGACATGCCAACGCCGTGGACTTCTGGTTCGTATTGGAGTCGTGCCGCGTGAGGGGGGATTTTCGCCGAGAACTCACTGGTCACCTGGATCAGGATTTGGGTCTATGCGCACGGGAAGGTTGAACCGAATCAATGGCTGCGTCGACGGCGGGTGAGGCCGAGGGCGGCGAGGAGGGTGAGGCTGACGGCGGCGGGGGGGGCGGGGATGGCGGTGGGGCCGCCGGCGCCGTTTGCGGCGTCGCCGGTGGGGAGGCCGAGGTCATCAAGGGCTTCGTCGAAGCTGCCGCCGCCGGTCGAGAAGCTGCTGCCGCCCGGGCTGGTCCAGTTGGCGCCGATGATGCCCATGTCGGCGATGTCGACGACGCCGTCGGCGTTGAGATCGCCCCAGAACCAATCGGCGCCGGTGGCGTTCCAGTGCGAGCCGACGACGGCGAGGTCAGCGATATCGACGACGCCATCGAGGTTGACGTCACCGGCGAGGGGGACGACGGTTTCGATGCGCCAGGCAAGAGTGTATTCCTCGAGGATGTCGTTGGGGTCGATGCTGACCTCGATGGCCATGCGCCGTCCCATGATGCCGCGTCGCCAGATGTGTTCGACGTTATCGACGGCGGAGACGCTTTGCTCCATGAGGGTGGTGGTGGTGAAGCCGGTGGCTTCGTAGAGTTCCAGATCGAGGTTGGCGAGGTGGACGTTCCAATCGAGGGCGGGCGAATTGACGACGGGGGTGACTTCGCGATTCCAGACCAGGACGATGGACATGTCGGTGATCAACTCGTTGGTGGGCACGTCGATGAAGTATTGGTTGTCGGCGATGAAGGTCGCGAAGTAGGCGTCCCAGCCGACGAGGCCGACATCGCTGACGCTACTGGCTTCCTGCTTGCCGGCGGTGTAGATCAGGTGGGACTTGTCGATGTTCAGTTCGCCGACGCCGGACTGCAGGTCGAGGGGCTGGGTGGTGGTGTGGGTCCAGTCGTCGTTGGGGTCGACGGTGCTGTTGGTCAGGTCGAATTCGGTTTTGGTGGCGCCGGCCATGAGGAAGGCTTTGGTTGAGTAGGCGTGTTGGCCGTCGGTATCGCCCTGGGCGAGGTCCTGCATGAACAGTGCGGCGCCGGAGATGACACCGGTGGCGTTGGAGGTATTGCTGGCGGACGCGGCGAGATCGGGTTTGGATCGGCCGGGCAGGTCGAGGGTGGTGGGGCCGGTCTGAGCGCCATCGGAGATGGTGGCGGTGATGATGTTGTAGGCGTTGCCGAAGATGTGGTCGATAGGCTGCCCGGGGGTATTGGTGACTCCGGCGACGACGACCTTGTCATCGCGGTCGATGGCGAAGTCGAGGCGGCGCAGGACGTCCTCGCCGATTTCGTCGCCGGTGTAGAAGGTGCTGCCGATGGTCTGATCGGCAAAGGTGGCGACCCAGGAATGGTTGGTCACGGTGCGGTCGATGGTCTGGGGTTGGGTGGTGTTGAGGGTATGGAGGAATCCGGAGCCGAGCCAGTCGTTGGCTTCGAAGCTCTCGACGGTGTCGATCAGGGGCACGAGTCCGTTGGGCGCGTAGATGTGATTGCCCACAACGGTGGCGTGACCGGACATGGTGCCGAAGCCGCTGCCGTCGAGGAAGGTGATGTTGGGGTCAAAGTTATTTGGATCGGGCAGGTAGTTGCTCGCGGCGTCGTTGGGGGCCTCGACGTGCATGATGTCGACGCCGGAGCCATCGGGCAGGAGATTCGGATCGCCGATGCGGGCGATCAGATCGAAGTACCCCATATCCGTGAGCACCTGGGGATTGATTTGTCCGTGTGCGGACGAGAAACCAATCACCAGACATGCCCCAATCACTAAACACTGCTTGAACTGCATGGTCTTCTCCAACACGCTGCCTCGACGCGGGCTGAAAGTATAGGTCGGCCCCTGACTGCAATCGCTCCTAATCTCCAAGCGACTGCTAACGGATACAGGCCGCAGGCGTACACAGACAACCGGGACGAGTAGCCACTGTGATTCTACATCACGTCAAGGGGGCGGACCACCGGATTCTAGAAATCGGCGTGAGGTTATACCGAGCGGTATCGGACGTGGATTTCGGGTGGTCCGGACGGCTATGGCGGCGGGCAGCCTTGACGGCGAGTCTAGATGTAAACTGTTAGTTGTCAAATGTTTGAGATAATAATCATATGCAGATCTGATGGATGATACCGAGCGGTCCTTTCGATCAGCGGACCGATCGCGGGTTAAGTGTGAGGGCGGATGATGGTGGGGCTGGGTAGGTCTGGGGGTGGCGCGGGATTTGTGGATTGGTGCGGCGGCGCGGCCTGTGCGGGGTCAGGCGGCGATGGGGCTGGCAGATTTGATGGGGATCGCGCGGTCGTGACACATGGCGCGCCAGCGGGCGAGCGCGACGGTATCGCGCGATTGTTGACAGGCTGCGTCTATGGCGCCGGCCGCGTCGTCCAATAAGTGACGATCGGTTTCGGGGTCGTCCAGCAACGACTCGGCCCGGGTCCAGTCGTGTCCCAGAATCGGGATGAGCAGACGGAGATCGAGGAAGGGTTCGGCGGGGTCGGGTCTTGCGGCGCGGACGGCTTGGAGGCGGGTGGCGGCAAGGTCGAGTTGGCCGGTGTGGATGAGCTGTTCGATGCGTGCGCGGCCGGCGGCGTGGTAGGCGGGGTTGATCGACAAGGCATGATCGAAGTGATCGGCGGCGGATTGATCGTCACCGAGTTCGGATTGACACAGGCCGAGCTGGTAGTGCAGGTCGGCGTGGCCGGGCTGTTCGGCGGCGGCGTGGGCGAGCGTTGTCTGCGCGCCGGTGAGCAAGCTGTCGAGTATGTCCAGCGGCGGGGCGGCCGGTTCATCCTGGATGAGCTGATCGAAGAGGATGCCCGGGGTCGCGACCTGCCACATGCGGGCGATGGTGGTGCGGCGCTGCTGGGGTTGGTCGAGTCGGGTATATCGGTCGTGGATGCGCTGGGCGAAGCCGAATCGCCGGTCGATGATGGCGCAGACGATGAGGCCGGCCATGGCGCGGCGGTCATCGGGATGGTCGTTGTGAATCTGCCACCACAGGGGGGCGGCGTCGCTGAAGCGACCGCAGCGCATGTGCTGTTCGGCGAGCCGGGCGCGTGCGTGGGGATCGTTAGGGTCGCGGGCGAGCGCCGCGTGCAGGTGTGCGTGGGCGCCGGCCTCGTCGCCGATTTCGATCGCGACGTCGGCGGCCTCGCGGGTGATGCTCGGGTCGTCGGCGTACGCGGCCAGATGTTCGTAGGTTTCCCGGGCTTCGGCGGTGCGTTGGGCGCGCCTGCGGAGGCGGGCGAGGTGCAGTTGATGGGCCAATTCGGCGGTGTTGGGGTCGGTTTCGCGGGCCATGTCTGCGGCGTCGCGGTGCTCAATGGCGCGGCGGGCGTCGAGTTGATCGTGAAGTTGGAGGGCCTGTTCCCATTGGCCGGTGGCTTCGTGCACCTGGGCGAGCAGCGCGGCGGCGGCGTGATCGCGGGGGTTGTCGGCGAGGATGGCGCACAGGTGATCGGCGGCGGCGGCGTGGTCGCGCGTATCGTGGTGCAGCGCGGCGAGACGGCGGCGGGCCTCGTGATCGGCCGGGGTGAGTGACAGCAGTTGCTGAAGGGTGTCGATGGCTTCGGTGAATCGATCGAGTTGGATCAGAGCATCGGCGCGGGACTGATGGATCTCGATGAGGTGAGCGGGGTCGACGGCCTCGGCGTTGGGTGTGTCGCAGGTGTACCAATGGAGGGTATCGATTGCGTCAAGGGCGGCGGCGGGCTGGTGAAGTTGGAGCAGGGCGTTGATCTGCAGACGTCGCGCGGCGTGGTGCGCGGGATCGTCGTTGAGCATGGCGGCGGCGATGTCCAGCGCGGCGTCGGCGTCGCCGTCGGCGAGCTTGCGCTGCGCTTCATTGAGCTGTGCGTGCTGTTTTATTTTCAGATCGGCATTCATGCGGCCAACTCGCGCAAGACCTGTTGTGCGGTGTGGAGATCGGGCGCCTGGTCGGCCCAGCGCCGAGCTTCCTGAAGGGCGATCTGATTGAGGCCGGCGTCGCGGCAGCGAAGGATCATGGCGCGGCGGACGTCGGGGTAGCTGGGGTGTGCATCGGCGCAGCGACGGAGGACGGACAGGGCGACATTTGGCCGCGACTCGGCTTCGGCGGCGTCGCTGACCTGATTGAGCATGAGGGCGAGTTTCGCGGAGTAGGGTGAGATTGCCAGGCCGCGCTCGATCCAGCGTCGTGCTTCATCGGGGTCGGCGGCCATGATGGACAGTTCGGCGAGGGCTTCGACGGCGGGCAGGGGTTCGGGCAGATCGTCGACGAGCCGGCGGAGGGCGCGGCGGAGCAAATCGATCTGCGCGGGTTGGGGCTGGTGTCGCTGGGCACGGACGAGGACGCCGATCACATGGGTGCGGTCGAGGAGTTGGCCGGCGAGTTCATCGACGATCGCGACGGAGACGGGTTGGTCGTGCGCGGTTTGGTCGAGTTCAAGAGACTTGAGCCAGGCGTTGATGGATGGGTCGGCGCTGAAGCGATGGGCGAGCAGGCCGATCTGTGATTTGGCGGCGTCGAGGTCGTCGCGGGCGACGCATTGCAGGGCGTGGGCCTGCCAGGCGGGGGCGTGGACGGCGCCGGTCCGTGTTGCGGGGTCGGCCTGGGAGGTCGGGGCGAGGTCGGTCTGGTCGTCGAGGGTCGCGAGCAGGGCGTGGGCGGTAGCGGGGGCGTCGGGGGATCGGCACCAGTCGGACAGTTGAAGATGGGCCAGTGCCTTGTCGCCGGTGCGGCATTGCAGCAGCAGGGCGAGGAGGCGTGTGTCGTCGGTGGGGTGGGGGTGGGCGTCGAGCCAGCGCACGGCCTGGGCAAGGTTGTTGCGATGGATGGCCCAACGGGCGGCGAGTCCGAAGAGGCGCGGGTGATGCGGATCGATGCGGATGATGCGGCGGATCAGGGCGGCGACGCGCGCGGCTTCGGTGGAGTCGACGGCGTCGACGAGGTCGGCGAGCAGGTCACGCAGTTCAGCGCGGCGGGCGTCGTGGTGGGCGGTTTGTCGTTGCCGGCGTGACTGTTGCGCGGCGCGGCGTGAGTGGCGGCGGGCATCGAGCCAACGGCGGATCGGACCACGGCGTCGGTGTGACGGGTCTGCGGGGGTGCGCCCCATGGGTGCGACTCCGGGGATCAACGGGGAACGCGCGGAGCATTCCTGCAGGTGGTATCGGTTGTAATGGTTGGGGGATTAACCGGGGACGGTCCGGTAATCCGATTCGACGTCGGCGGTTTCGGTCGCGGCGTGGGGGGGCGGATCACCGAAGCTGGTGCCGACGGCGCGGGCGGCCCGGACGAGGGGGTGATCGACGGGGACCGTGCGCTGGGTATCGGCGGCGCGGAGGATATCGACGTCGGTGACGGTCAGTCCCTGCATGACGATGAGTCGATCGCGTTTACCGGCCATGAGGGCTTCGATGGCGGCATGGCCGAACTGCGTGCCGAGGATCCGGTCGGCGGGGCAGGGGGTGCCGCCGCGCTGGACGTGTCCGAGGACGGTGCATCGGGTTTCGACGCCGGTGCGTTGTTCGATCTGTTCGGCGATGACGTTTCCGACGCCGCCGAGGCGGACGGGGTCGGGCACGGTGGGGTCTATTTCCTGGACGACCTGCCGGCCGCCGAGGGGTTTGGCGCCTTCTGAAACGCAGAGGATGGTGAAGCGTTTGCCGTGTCGGGAGCGTTCGGTGACGAAGTCTGCGATGGCCTGAATGTCGTAGGGGATTTCGGGCAGGAGGATGACGTCGGCACCGGAGGCGACGCCGGCGTGCAGGGCGATCCAACCGGCGTTGCGGCCCATGACCTCGACGATCATGGCGCGATGGTGTGAGGCGGCGGAGGTGTGGACGCGGTCGAGGGCTTCGGTGGCGACGGCGCAGGCGGTGGCGAAGCCGAAGGTAACGTCGGTGCCTTCGAGGTCGTTGTCGATGGTTTTGGGCACGCCGATGCAATTGATGCCGTGGCGCACGAAGTTGGCGGCGCCGCTCATGGTGCCGTCGCCGCCGATGACGACGAGGGCATCGAGATTGGCGTGGGCGATGTGTTCGAGGCAACGGTCGGTGACGTCGCGCTTCTGGGGTTCGCCGTTGACTTCGACGAAGTATTCGGCGGGATTGCAGCGGTTACTGGTGCCGAGGATGGTGCCGCCGAGGGTGAGGATGTTGCTGACGTCGGTGTTGGTGAGGGGTCGGATGCGGTTCTGGACGAGGCCGAGGAATGCATCTTCGATGCCCCAGACTTCCAGATCGTGTCCGAACATGGCGGACTTGGTGACGGCGCGGATGACGGCATTGAGACCGGGGCAGTCTCCGCCGCCGGTGAGGACACCGATGCGTCTGATGTCAGCCATGGTTCGATCTCCGATGTCGCCGGGGGTGTGGCCAGTCGCCATGGGTTATCGTCGGCTGAATTGTACCGGGGGTTTGAGGCGGAGGGGTGGATTAGGGAATCGGCGGGGGGGCTCGGGGTCGATGCGGTGGCGGGTGATGTGCGCCGCGATCCCGCCGGACGGCGGGGCACCGTCCGGCGTGATCGGCGGCGTAGGGTTATGGCTATTCGGCGGCCGACTCCATTGCTTCGAAGGCCTTTTCAACTTCCTGCATCACATCGCCCATGTCCTGGACGGTGTACCCCTCGGGGGGCTCGAGGCTGAAGTCGGCTTCGTTGACGTGGAAGTCGTAGGCGAAGTCTTCAAAGACCATGGTCATGTCGTCCATGTTCAGCTGCTGCATCATGGCCGCGATGCGCTCGTCGGGGATGTGCTCGGCGACTTCGGAGAAATCGGAAGGCCATCTCGATGCGAACGGGCAAGCCGGTATCGGCATCGGCCCAGACGTCGTAGTGGACGCCTTCCTGCGTGGTGCGGAAGCCGACGCAGTCGACGTCGTCGATCTTCTGCCTGCCGAGTGATTCGGCGTCGGCATCGTGCATGGCGCCGAGCTGGGCCATGACGTCATTGCTGCGGAGCTCCTCGAGGCTTTGGTCGATGTTGGGCACCGAGGACAGGTCCATGATCATGGCCATCTTATGGGCGTTGACGATCGTAATGCCCTTCTTCTTTTGGAAGTCCATGATGTTGATCACGCCGCCTTCCTGGTCGATCTCCTGACGCATGCGTCCCTGGCCATCGAGGGTGATGCGCATGGTGAAGTCCATCTCGCCGATATCGGCGGTGACGTTCCAGGTGACGGCGCGGGGGATGGCGGCCTTTTCGACGATGTCGGCGAAGGCGATGCCGCCGGTCGAATTGAGGGCGATGATCACAAGGGCGGCGACGGTGAGGATGGCCGCGGCGGCTGCGAGTCGTTTGAACGCGTTCATGGTGAAGATTCCTTTGTGGAATTGAAGATTGGATGGTGTGTCTAG
>NYZD01000086.1 GCA_002685935.1 Planctomycetaceae bacterium
CCCGCCACAATCCCTGAAGCTTGCAATACTGCTCCACCAGATCGATCCGCGCCGCATCACGGCCCGTCATCGTCATGTAGTCCAGCGTGATCTGATCCACCGGGAAGAACCCCATCGTCGCGCCGTACTCCGGCGCCATGTTCGCGATCGTCGCCCGATCGGGCAGCGACATCGACGCCAGCCCCGGCCCAAAGAATTCCACGAACGCACCCACCACACCCACGCCGCGCAACATCTGCGTCACCCGCAGCACCAGATCCGTCGCCGTCGCGCCCTCCGGCAATTGCCCCGTCAACTTGAAGCCCACCACGCGCGGTAACAACATGTAGATCGGCTGACCCAGCATCACCGCCTCCGCCTCGATACCTCCCACCCCCCAACCCGCCACGCCCAGACCGTTGATCATCGTCGTGTGGCTGTCGGTCCCCACCAGCGAATCCGGATACGCCACCCCGTCGACGTCCATCACCACCTTCGCCAAGTACTCCAGGTTCACCTGATGCACGATGCCCATGCCCGGCGGCACCACGGTGAAATTGTCAAACGCCTGCTGACCCCATTTCAAGAACTCATACCGCTCGCGATTGCGCTCAAACTCGACCCGCAGGTTCAATTCCAGCGCATCGTCGCGTCCGAAGTAATCCACCTGCACTGAGTGATCGATCACCAGATCGCACGGCACCAGCGGATTGATGCGCTTCGGATCACCGCCCAGGCGCCGACACGCGTCACGCAACGCCGCCAGATCCACCACCGCCGGCACGCCTGTGAAATCCTGCAACACCACCCGCCCCGGCAGAAACGGGATCTCCCCCGGCGCCGCATCGTCCGGCTGCCAGTTCGCGATGCGCGCCACGTCATCATCCGTAACCACAAATCCATCGACATTGCGCAGCGCCGATTCCAGCAACACTTTGATCGAATAGGGCAATCGACTCACATCCGCCACGCCCGCCGCCGCCAATGCGTTCAGGTCGTAAACATCGACCGACCCGCCGCCGCAAGACAGTCCGCGTCGAGCCCCGAAAGAATCCTGTCGTGGTGCGCTCATAACCTGGCCTCATTTCCTGCTGCCATGGTGCAAACAGTACAGCGTAGCACACGCATTTGGCCCGGCCAATCCGACGCCGTCGCCCGGGCCTAGCGTGCCCGATCCCCTTGCTCGATGAGCTGTTGCTCAAGCCGCGCCACTTCGCCCCGCTGCTCGTTCGCGCCTTGCGTGTCGCCCATCAGGTCCAGCGCCGTGGCCAGCGTGCGATGCGCCTCGATCCGTTGCGCCGCGGAGAACCGCTGTGTGTGTTGAACACCCAGCCGCGCGTGATCCAGCGCCTCTTCCAGCTGATCGCTCTGACCGAGTGCCGCGGCCAGATTCACGTGCGCCGGCCCATATTCCGGATCCAGTTCCAGCGCCCGACGATAGCGGCCGATCGCAAGCTTCAATTCCCCCATTTCCACCAGCAGATTACCCAGGTTGTAATGCGTGTTGAGACGGTCCGGTTCAATCTCAATCGAGCGGAGGAATAGATCCAGCGCGTGATTGATCACCTTCGTTCGCTCGGCGCTGCTGCCGGCGCCTTTCAGTCCCTGCGCTTTGTATTTATACGCGTTCGCAATGTCATTCATCACTCGAGCACGCTCAAGGTCGTTGGTGCTGTGTTCCAGCACGAAGCGCAAGTGAAGAATCGCCATGTCGGAGATCAGAATGATCTGCTCCGGATTCGACGTGCCCAGATCGTGCAAGGCCCTGGCGTAAAGACGGTGGGCTTGCAGCGATTCAGGTCGATTCGCCACCGATGATGCCCCCAACGCGACCAGATCTCGATAATCCCGCGCCCGCATCTGGGTCTGAACGATCAAGCCGACCACAACAATCCCCCACGCCGCCCCCGCAAATCCGCGCAACGATTCACGCCTGGATCCGGCGCGCATCAACGCTGAATCAATGCCGAAAACCACCAGCACGATCACGCACGCCAATGGCAGATACATCCGACGTTCCGCGGCAAATTCCGTCGTAATCGGGAAGAACGACGACGTGGGCGCCAGGATCACAAAGAACGCCAACGCCGCCACGCCGATCGCCGGGCGACGCCAACTCAGCGCCAACGCCAGCGCGGCCAAAGAGGCCACCATCAACATCCATGGCCACGCGTCGCCGAACCGCGCCACCACCGGCCAATCCTCGTAGAACAGCGACAGCGGATGCGGAATGAAACACAAGCGGATGTAATGGAGAATGATGCCCGCCTGCGTCTGCAGGTAGTGCATACCCGCCACGCCCTTGCCGAACCCCTGGCTGTCACTCGGGGGAACCCACAGCAGCAAGCCCGCGAGAATCAGCCACGTCGCCGCCAGACCCGCGTACAGCCATCCACGGGCGGGCAGCGCCCGTCCAAACGACCCCGACTGCATCGCCCGATCCAATAACAGCGCCGCCAGCGGCGCGCTGAACATCACCTCTTTGCTGCCCATCCCCAGCCCGCACGCCACGATCGCCGCCGCACCCCACGCCCATCGCCCGCGCCCCTCCCACGCGCGGACCACACAGTAGAGCGTCAAAAGGTAGAACAGCCCCATCAGCGACTCGGTTCGCTGAATCACGTACATCATCGTTTCGCTCAGCAGCGGATGCACCACCCATAGGGCCGCAATGCACAGCGCCAACACCGTTGCACGATGGGCGTAATCCTCCTTCAGCCGCGCGCTGCACATCAGCCGTCGCACCAATCCGAATAACGTCAGTGCGCAAAGCAGGTGAATGGCGATATTCACCAGCCGCAGCTTCGCCGGATCCATCCCCCACAGCGCACGATTGATCGCAAAGCTCAACCCGACCACCGGCCGCCGCTGAAGAATGCCGTCGTCCGACCCCCAGCACGTCGCGTCCGGCCAAATCGTCAGCAACGCCGCCGCTTCCTCCCCCAAGTCCACCGAGTCGTCCCAGAACATCGGACATCCCAGAGGCACCCAATACGCCACCACCCCCAGACCCATCACAATCAGCGGAGCAAAGCGGATCAGCAACCTATTCGATGAATCAACCGTCATCCCGCGGCAGTCTACCGTATCCGACACCCGTTTCACGTCCGCCGACGACCCGGCCAACCACGTGCTTCACCTGCCAGCTTGGCACCCCGGCACACCGCTTCGGCGGAACATGGCAGCCCCGCCGCCCGCAACCCCGCGCTATCGCCCCCGGCGACCACGCGCAAACAGCTTAGTTGTAATTACTTACGACATAAGACCCGGCGCCACGCAATTCCCCACCCGGCACCCGCTTTGCCACCTGACTCATTGAAAGGGCAGTCATGGTGCGCCATGCCGGGACACAAGGCGAGCGGCTCAATGTGCTGCTGACCGACGGCGATGAGCCGTGGTCGGAGCATCTGCCGCGGCTCTTGGAACCCCAGGGCGTGCGGGCCATCCGGGTCGACAGCGTCCGTCAGGCGATCGACGTCATCGATCACGAGCCGATCCACATGGCCGTGGTCGATCTGGCGTTGCCCGTCGATCAGCCCGAATCGCCCGCGGCGGGCCGACCCGCCGAGACCGACCGCTCCGGCGGCGGAGCGCTCAAGCTCGTGCAGGTGATTCGCCGACTCGACCCCACGCCGCCGACGGTCATCATCCGCGGCCGGCTGTTCCAGCCGCGGCTCGACGACCGACTGCTTCGTGAGGCACTGACACTCAACGTGTTCAGCGTCCTCGATCAGCCGGTCCAGATGGAACAGGTCCTCCGCGTCCTCCAACGCGTGATGGCCCGATACTACGACGACGTCTGGCCCGGACAGACCGAACATTAATACGATTCGCGCCGCGGGAACAGGCGTGACCTTCGGAGAGTTTGAGACACACCTCGCTTTAGAAAGCATCGATCAAAGGAGCTTCGCTCATGGCCGTGAAACCGCTCAACGACAAGATCCTCGTCCAGCGCCTCGAAGCAGAGACGCAAACCGAGTCCGGCATCTTCCTGCCCGACTCCGCACAGGAAAAACCCCAGCAGGCGAAAGTCATCGCCGTCGGCGAGGGCAAGGTCAATGAAAACTCCGGCATTCGCGTCGCGCCGCAGGTCGGCAAGGGCGACGTCATCCTCCTCAGCAAATGGGGCGGCACCGAAGTCAAGATCGAAGGCGACGAGATGATCATCATCTCCGAAGACGACGTGCTCGGCGTCCTGGACTGATCGAACAAACAATCCGTGTCGCCCGCGCCGCCGCGAGCGCACTTCACAAGACTGATACAAACACGCAGGAGATTCAGACTATGGCTGCTAAGAAAATTGCCTACGACGCCGATGCACGCGAGGCCGTGCGCCGTGGCGTCAAGAAACTCGCCCACGCCGTGAAAGTCACCCTCGGCCCGTCCGGACGCGTCGTCGTCCTCGAGAAATCCTTCGGCTCGCCCACCGTCACCAAGGACGGCGTGACCGTCGCCAAGGAAATCGAACTCGAAGACGCCTACGAGAACATGGGCGCTCAGCTCGTCAAGGAAGTCGCTTCCAAGACCTCCAACGCCGCCGGCGACGGCACCACCACCGCCACTATCTACGCCGAAGCCATCTACGAAGAAGGCCTCAAGAATGTCACCGCCGGCGCCAACGCCAACCAGATCAAGCGCGGCATCGAAAAAGCCGTCGACGCCGTGTGCGACGAGCTGGCCAAATTGTCCAACAAGATTTCCGATTCCAAGGAAATCGCCCAAGTCGGCACCTGCTCGGCCAATCAGGACACCGAGATTGGCGGCATCATCGCCGAAGCCATGGACAAGGTCGGCAAGGACGGCGTCATCACCGTCGAGGAAGGCAAGTCCCTCGACACCACCGTCGAACTCGTCGAAGGCATGCAGTTCGATAAGGGCTACCTCTCCCCGCACTTCGTCACCGACGTGCAGAACATGGAAGCCGACCTCGAAGACGCCTACGTCCTCATCCACGAAAAGAAACTGTCCAGCGCCAAGGACATGATCGCGATCCTCGGCAAGATCGCAGACTCCGGCAAGTCCCTGCTGATCATCGCTGAAGATATCGAAGGCGAAGCCCTCGCGACCCTCGTCGTCAACAAGCTTCGCGGCATCCTCAAGGTCTGTGCCGTCAAGGCCCCGGGCTTCGGCGATCGTCGCAAGGCCATGCTCGAAGACATCGCCGTCCTCACCGGTGGCCGCGCAATCATGGAAGAGCTTGGCATCGATCTTGAGAAACTCGAACTCAACGATCTCGGCCGCGCCAAGAAGATCACCGTCGATAAGGACAACACGACCGTCATCGAAGGCGCCGGCGCCACCAAGGACATCAAGGGCCGTATCGAGGCCATCAAGCGCGAAATCGACGCCACCACCAGCGACTACGACCAGGAGAAGCTTCAGGAGCGCCTAGCCAAGCTGTCCGGCGGCGTGGCGCAGATCAACGTCGGTGCCGCCACCGAGGCCGAGATGAAAGAAAAGAAGGGCCGCGTCGAGGACGCCGTCCACGCCTGTCGCGCCGCGGTTGAAGAAGGCATCCTCCCCGGTGGCGGCGTCGCCGTCCTGCGGGCCCGCAAGGTCCTCGACAAGCTCGGCAAGACCCTCGCCGGCGACGAAGCGATCGGCGCCGAGATCGTCTCTCGGGCCGTGGTCAGCCCCATCAAGCAGATCGCCGAAAACGCGGGCCTCGACGGCTCCATCGTCGCCTCACAGGTCGAAGCGTCCACCGAAGCGAACTTCGGCTACAACGCCCTGACCCACGAGTACGGCGACATGACCGCCATGGGCGTTATCGTCCCCACCAAGGTCGAACGCACCGCCCTGCAAAACGCCGCCTCCATCGCCGGCCTCCTGCTCACCACCGACGCTTTGGTCTCCGAGATCAAAGAAAAGAAAGCCGCCCCCGCCGGCGGCGGCATGGAAGATATGGATTACTGATCCCCCACCGTTCGCGCACCCGCGAGCGGACAACCCACGAAGTACCCAAAGCCCACGGACCCCGTCCGTGGGCTTTTCTTTTGTTCACGGCGCGTGGCTCGAGTCGAGCCTACACGAAGGAGGCCTGCTTCATCATATCACTGGCGGCTCGTCCGGCGGTGCCTCACCCCCAACGACCATCCACCATACATCCAGTGCCCAACATAGGCCCACGCCCGGACTCCACCATCGCAGGTCGTTACGATAAATGTCTGGCATCGAGCGCGCCGTACCCCGTGCGTCGCGGCGCCCCACCGCAATAGCCGCGCGGTGGCAACCCGCGGTCCGCTAACAACGGCCAACAACCATCCGATCACCATCACCTTGCCCCCACTCCCTCAATACCGATACTCCCGCGCCGTCTCATACAGCGCCAGCACATTCTCCACCGGCACGTCAGGTTGAACCGCATTCGACGCCGCCACCACGTACCCGCCGTTCCCGCCGAGCACGTCAATCAGCCGCAATACGTCCGCCTCCACCTGCCCCGCCGTGCCGTGAGGCAGCAGATGTTGCGTGTCGAGCCCGCCATAGAAAGAGAGCCGCCCGCCGAATCGCGCAGCCAGTTCCTCCGCCTCCATCCCCGCCGTGCCCGGCTGAATCGGATCGAGCAGATCCAACCCCATCTCAATCAGATCCTCAATGATCGGCGCCACCGACCCATCCGTGTGATACCGCGTCTTCATCCCCATCTTGCTGAACGGTTCAATGAATCGCCTCTGAAAGGGCTTGATCCGCCGCCGCCACGTGTCCGGCGCCATCATCATGCCCGTCTGAATCCCCACATCACTGCTGCTCCACATGATGTCGATCTGGCCGGCCGATGCCTCCACCGCCCGCATTGCCACGTCCACGAAGAAGTCCGTCACCTTCCCAAGAATCACGTCGGCGATGTCCGGCCGCTCGACAAGATCGATCAGCGTCCGCTCCAGCCCCCGCAGGTACCACATCGTCTCGAACGGTCCCCCCGCGGGGAAGACAATCGCCCGCCGTTCGACCTGATTGATCGCGCGAATCTCATCCGCCAGGTGCGAAACCGAAAGCCAGTCCGGGCTCGGCCAGTCGTACGCTTCCACCTCCGCCACCGTCTGGGCCCCGGCCAGGGGATGATGCACCACTTCGTTGTAAGTCGCGTAGCGATTGCTTACCCGATCCCAAACCACCCCCCACATGTCTCGGTCACCGTGGGCATAACCCGACTGCCCGGAAAAGCAATCAGGCCCAACGTAGCGCGAGCCGACATAGCGCATGTCCGCGCCGAAATAGCACAACAGATCTTCGAGACTCTCGAGGCGCAGGTGATCCAGCAGCTTGCGCGTCGTCTCTTCCGTGCCATAGTAATTCAGCGGCGGGCGATCCGCCCGACGATGATTCAACGCCGTCATCACGCGCTCGTGACTCGTCATGCTCATCGTGACTCCGTCAAGGCCCCGCTGCCCTAACCCATCGCCCAGATCATCCCCCGCTTCGTAATCTCCAGCGCCTCGGCACAATCAAAATCCTTATCCGTATGTCCCCACGACGCCACGAACACGCGCCCCTTCCCCCACCCGCGCGTCCACACATAGGGCATCACCGTCCCCGCCTTGTACGTCGTCGCATCACCATGCTCGCCGCTCACCGACGTCGTGCACAGCACATCATTGCCCGGATCCACGTGCATGTAATATTGCTCCGTCTGAATCATCTCAAAATCATCAATGCCCTTTGTGATTTCGTGATCCCTATTCGTGATCGTGATCTTGTGCGACGGAATGATCCCCCCCGGATGGCCCACAAATTGTCCGCCGACCATGAACTGATACGAACAATCATTGCGGAACGAATCCAACACCCCGCCGTGAAAACCCGCCAGCCCCACTCCGCCGTGCACCGCTTCCTGTAACCCCGCCAGTTGCTCACCCTCGATCGTTGCCATCGTCCAGATCGGCACGACCAGATCCAGCGACGCCATGTAATCCTTATCCTTGTACACATCCATACTGTCTTCCACGCTCACGTCGTACCCCGCATCACCCAACACGCGCGCAAACAACTCGCCCGACGCCTTGGGCGTGTGCCCGTCCCAGCCGCCCCAATCAATCAACACTTTCTTGGCCATGGTGTGCTCCCGCTTTCCGTTTAGCGACCGCTCAGGTCGCTGCCGCTGGATGAAAACCAAAACCCGATCGTAACCTATTCCACAACGCTCACCTCACGCAAACGCAAGCCCCGGCCGATACGTATCCAGCAGACTGAACACCCGCAGCGCCTGCCACTGCGCCGCGCTCATCGGCTCACCGGCGCTCACCTCCACGGTCACCGGCACACCCGGCATCAGGTGCATGTAATTCGAAGAGCACCGCAGCGCCACCCCGTCCATCGCCAGCCACGCCCACAGCGCCGGTTTCGCCGCCGTCAACGTCACCGCGCAGGCCCGCTCGCCCCGCGGTTCGACATCCAGACGAATGTTCGGCTCCTCAAGATCGATATGCTTGGGCCGCGCGAAATGCACCAGGTTGCCGCCGACCTGTTCGCCGCCCTCCAGGTACGCGAGATTCAACAGCATCGTGTGCGCGCCGCGCTGCGCCAGATGCGTCGACAGGTCCAGCGTCGCCACCCGTTCATTGGTGCCCGCCGCGATCCGCGCATCGAACCGCCCGCTGTCCACCGTCTCCCCCGAGGCCGTGATCAGCGTCCATTGCGCTTCGCCCGCGCTGTCGCTGCGCCGATCGCTCGTCACATGAATCTTCACCGTGCCCGCGTCCAGATCCTCCAGCCCGCTGATCAGCATCGGCGCATAGAACTCTTTGGCCATGTAGTGCAACGCCTTCCACCGCCCGAAGTAGTCCAGCGACGACCAACTCGCCACCGGCCAGTTGTCGTTGATCTGCCAATACAGCGTGCCCATCCCGCGCGGCATCGATCGACGCCAGTGCTCGATCGCGTACTTCATCGCCATGCCCTGCTGAATCTGACTCAGCCATAGCGACATCTCAAACGATGTCGGCAACCGGAACCAGTCCAACATGTATTGCATGATGATTGTGTTGCCCGGCCCGCAGCGCTGATGGTGTTCCATCACCCGCGTCGTCACGTTGCGGTCTTCCGGCTCGGTATAGCTGTACGCCGTGAGCGGTTCCGGGAACGACTGGAACCCGAATTCGCTGTTGAAGCGGTGCTTGCAGTTGCGGTACCACTCAAACGGCTCACGGCCGTGCCAGACCGCCCAGATGTGCGTGTCCCCGCGCGTGTCGTCGTTCGCTTCCTCGCGGTTGTCGCCCGGTGTGTGCGGACTGCTCGGCCAATAGTCGTGCTCGCCGTCCAGCCGATCGATCACATCCGGCAGAAGCTCATCAAACAACGCCGAATAATCCGACCAACGAATCTTGTCCGGCGGCACCGGATCATCGCGCATGAAATTGCAGTGCTCCATCTCGTTGTTGCCGCACCACAGACACAAGCTCGCATGGTGACGCAGCCGCCGCACATTATCCTCTGCCTCGGCCCGCACATTTTCCATGAACACCGCGTCATACAGCGGGTACAGCGACACCGTGAAAACAAAATCCTGCCAGACGCAGATGCCCAGTTCGTCGCAGGCGTCATACAACGCGTCGGCTTCATACATCCCGCCGCCCCAGATGCGCAACATGTTCATGTGGGCATCCGCGCAGCTCTCAAGCAACGCGCGATAACGCTCCGGGGCGTTCCGCGTGTACAGCGCGTCGATCGGAATCCAGTTCCCGCCCTTGGCGAAGAACGGCACGCCGTTCGCCGTGAACTGAAAGCTCTCACCCCATTCATCCGGGTGCCGATCCAACTTCAACTGCCGCAGTCCAATGCGCTTCTGCCATGGATCGAGCATCACGCCATCCGCCTTCAGCGTGACGGCGACCTCATACAGTGGCTGCTCTCCCATCCCGTTGGGCCACCACAGTTGCGGATCGGTGATCGCGATCTCCGCCGTGCCCGCACCGCCGCTCAGCGCGACCGTCTCCCGCGCCACCTCGCTATCCTCAAACTGCACCGTCACCGTCGCCGACAGGTCAGCCGGCTTGGTCGTCTCCGCCTCGATCGCGACCTTCAGGTCCACGCCGCCGGATGCCTGGTGATCCTGTGTCACGTGAACGTCGCTCAACCGCGCCGTCGTGATCCCCACCAGCCCGATCGGATTGCAGATCCCGCAACTGCCGACCGAAGGCCCCCAGTCCCATCCGTAATCGCAAGGCATCTTCCGAACGTACGCGCGCCCGATCTTTTCATGCGGCGCGCACCGGTAATCCCCCATCGTGCGCTGCCGTTCCATCTCCGCCATGTAAGGAACCGGCGTCGTGAAATAGATCTCGATCGCGTTCTCGCCTTCGGTCAGCAATGCCTTGACGTCGAATTCCCACGTGCGGAACTGATTGTCCGTCTTCGCGACCTCCGTGCCGTTGATCGTGATCGTGGCCAACGTGTCCAGACCCTCGCACCGCAGCAGCACGCGATCCTGCGCCAACAAACTCGCCGGCACATCGAACGTGCGCCAGTAGACCCAGTCCACGTCCGCCACCCACTGCAGCGCCATCTCATTGTCGCGGTAAAACGGATCATCGATCCGTCCCGCCGCCAGCAGATCGACATGCACCGTGCCGGGAACCTGAGCCGCGAACGGCTCTTCCGTTCCGCCCTGCTTCGCCTGCCAGGGACCGTTCAGCGAGAGATATGCCATGCGTCGTGCCTCTTTCAGTCTGTGAGTGGGAAAACGTCGGGAGATTACCTCGCCCCCGAAACCAACGCCACGCCCGCACAATGCGGTTAAGTGAACGTCAATATCCGATCTTAACGGATTCCGCGCTGCCCGGCTCAAGTCCATCTTCCGTTCCCCGGCCCGGCTGCGTGAATCTCGGTCTCGACCCCTGCCCCCTGTGTCGACAGGTGATCAAATCTGAAGACGGGCGGGAGGGGGCGTGAATTGACGAGAACGTTTGAAGGGGCGGGAGTTAGGTCTATTTGAGCCGGCGGATTGAGCCAAGATCAGAACTGGATTTGAGCGGCCTTCATGGCGTCGTTAAACGGGGTGGCGCCGAGAGCGCCCTCGGCGCGTTTCAGCGGCCGTTATCAGACGCGGCGCGCCTGAATCGGCTTGTCGTCGAACATCTTGAACGGTGTGGATCACGCGCGGCAGTAAGCCGTCGCGTGCATCCGTCTTGTTCGATTCCCTTCCCTGATCTAGTCACTCGTTACCTGGCTGCCCCACCAGTCCTCATTCGGTTGCCAGTCCGGGTCCAGGTACTCGGCGTGCTGTGCCTCGAGCTTCGGCATCAGTTCATGCTCCAGCTCGCGCAGCCGGGCGATCTCCTTCTCGGGGTCGTACTCCGGGTCGGGATCGGGAAACCTGGCGCCGACGTCAAGCAGCCAGTTGTCCAGACGTTGGCGGAGCTTGGATGCTTCCGCCCTGTTGTCGTCAAGCAGATCGTTCTGCTCTCCCGGGTCGGATTCGAGATTGTACAGTTCATCGTGGCCATCTTCGTGGTAATGGATCAGTTTCCACGGACCACTTCTGATCATCGAGGACGGTTCGCCGCCTTGGTTGCCGTAGTGGGGGTAGTGCCAGAACAGATCGCGCTCTGCAATTTCGCGGTCCGGCTCACCCTCTAACAACGAGACGATGCTCCTGCCATCAATCAGCTGCTCTCCTGGATCGGGAATCCCGGCCAGTTCCAGGAACGTGCGGTAGAAATCAATGCCCGACACGGGCGTATCACAGATCGAACCGGCCTCGATAACCGTCGGGAACCTGAAATAGAGCGGCTCGCGAATCCCCCCTTCCCATTGACGTCCCTTGCCGCCTCTCAATGGCAACATCGACGAGGAATACGAGTCGCCGGACGAAACGCCGCCATTGTCGGAGGTGAAACAGACGACCGTGTTCTCGGTGAGTCCCAGCTCGTCCAGCTGATCAAGGACCAGGCCCACGGCATCATCCATGGCTTCGATCATGCCGGCATAAACAGGACAGTCCTGCACTTGCCGCACAGGAAGGTTCCGGTCGAATATGAAGCGCTTCTCAGGTACGCCCCGGGCGACCGCTTTTTGTCGGAACTTCTCCCAGCGGTCGCTGCTGGTCTGTATGGGTCCATGGACAGAATAGAATGACAAATACGCCAGGAATGGTTCCTCCCTGTGATCCGCGATGAACTGTGCTGTTTCGCGACCCAGCCGTAACGGAAGCGATTCGCCGTCAGGGCCCGGCTTGAGTTTCGGGTTGTGCCAGGGGGCGAAGTAGCCGCCATCCGGACTGCCGGCGAACCAACCGCCCTTGTTAATCTCGAAGCCAAAATCCTCTGGATAGGCTCCCTCGTCCCCGAGATGCCATTTGCCAGCGAAGAACGTGCGATACCCCGACCGGCGCAATACTTCGGCAAACGTGAGTTCGTTGGCACGAAGCCCAGATTCAAATCCAGGAGGAAGCACCTTGCTGAATCGACCGGCCTCACGCCATGCCTCTCCGGACGGCGCGCCGATATAGTCAGTGATCCCGTGCTTTGGGGGGTATTTCCCCGTGAGTATGCTTGCGCGCGAGGGGCTGGACACCTGGCAAGCCGCATACCCCTGGGTAAAGCGCATTCCTTCGTGCGCTATCCGGTCGATATTCGGGCTTTCATGGAATTCGCTACCGTCGGCTCCGAGGAGATATGGTCAAATCCTGTGGATGAGTGATGATCAGGCGGCTTTCTGTTTTTCGCCGTCGGTAAATCTCACGCCGGCGATCACGTCGGGGATCA
>NYZD01000087.1 GCA_002685935.1 Planctomycetaceae bacterium
CATCTGGACGTTGATAGCGCTTCTGGGACACAAAAAGCATCGAAAATATTGGAACTCCCGTGCTGAGGAGATCCGCAGACGACTGGAGAATGGCGCCGATCCCAACGCCGCCCGGGGCAGGGACGCCCCGCTTTCTATGGCGGCGGTGATGGGGCATTTGGAAATTGTCCAGGTACTTCTGGAGTTCGGAGCAGATGTTCACGGAGGATGTGTTTACCGGAGTGGGAGGGACAGAGCCGACGATGGTGCGTGTGGATTGACGACGCTGATGAGCTCGGGGAGGAACACCTGAGGCAATTCTGGCTGACACACGGCAACGGAGAGTGTACGCCGATTCATGACACGGCGCAATATTACTGGCCAGTGAATGAAGTGGTGATTGAACGACCAGCAGTTGATGGCTTTGCGGGCGGAACATTGGGGATGGGGTTTGAGACGTTCACGCCGTGGTTTGATGGTTTTGAGGTGAGCGCGGACGGTGGGCCGTGGACGGCGCATGCGGCGGCGCACGTCGAGGGACATCGCGCCGAAGGGGAAGTGGCGTGGGCATTGCATCCGGGGCGCAATGTATTGGAGATACGAAGTCGAAACACGAGTGGTCGGGTGGGGCCGACGGCGCTGATTGAAATCGCGTCGCTCTCGCATGTGCCGCCGGAGGGTGACGGGCATTGGCACGTCGGCGGCGACGTCGCGGACCCGGGGGGAATGGCGGTGCGTGGTGGTCGGCTGTACGCGGCACGGCCATGGTCGGGGCGGGTGGATGTCCTGCTCGATGGGGAGGTCGTGGCCGAGATCGGAACGGCAGTTCCGGTTCCGGGGCATCCGCTGGGGCCGCCGATTGAGCCACTGCATGAGGCGGCCAATATTCGTCGCGCGGCGGACGCGCCTAGGGGACACCTGATGTCGCCGATGGCTTGTGTTGTGGGCACGGATGGTACGGTGTTTGTGGCGGATTCAGAGAACTATCGCGTTCAGCCGTTCGATGCGGACGGGCGCGCGCTTGATCCGTGGGGCGAGCACGGGGTGGAGGATGGGCAGTTTTTACATATCCGCGCACTGGCGGCGGGCGACGATGGATCGGTTTACGTAGCAGACTCGGGGTACTGCGGGGCGGTGGGTCTACGAACGGAGCATCTAAGTCGCGTGCGACGGTTTGACGCCGACGGCACACTGGTTGGCTTGATTGCGCGAGGTGAATCGACGGATGGTGATGTGCGATCACCGGCGGGATTGGCGGTGGACACGGCGGGGATGTTGTGGGTAGCCGACAGCGGACATCACCGGGTGTTATGTTTTGCGAATGATGGACGGCGGCAACAATGCTGGGGTCAGTTCGGCGATGGTTGGGGAGACCTGCGATATCCGACTGACGTGGCGGTGACGGATGATGGAATAGTGTTTGTGGCCGATCCGCAACATCATTGCGTGTGGAAGTTCACGGCCACGGGGAAAGTGTTGTGCCAGATCACTCGCGGGGATGACGGATTGCCGCTGCTGCGACCGGGACGGCTGACGAGTGACGGGAAGGAGTTGTTTGTGGGGGATGTGCATTCAGGGCTGGTACACCGGTATCGGGACGTGACAGGTTAGATACTCGGGAAAGTCTGGGCGGCGCTGTCAGGGAAGCAGCGCACGACGGGGACCTACCTTCCACGTTTCAGGGGATGCGTGACGCATGGATCAGGCGATCCACGGCAGCGGCGGACATTTCCATCATCGGATCAGGCGTGCCGGTGGCCGCGTGCGTGCAAAGCTGGGTAAGCAGGTAACGGGCTTCGGGGAACGACTGGTTGAGGTCAAGAGCGCAGAAGATCACCGATCCGGCGCCCAGTGAACATTCGGTCAGGTAGGCCAGCGGTCGGGATAACGGATAACAGTGCATGACGCGAATGATGGGGTCGCCCTGGTTGAGGCGCAGGCCTTCAAGATCGAGCGGCGGCGCGGAGCGGATCATCCTGAAGAACTGGAGGTCGGCGAAGCCCTCGTGGGGGAAGTCGCCCAGGGCGGGGTGGTCGGCGATGATCGTGCCGTCCTGACCATCTTCGTAGGTTGGATAGTTGGCGGGCGGGGTGAAGAAGTAAAAGGCATCGGTGAGGCCGAGCTTGGCGCGGAAGGTGCGAACGTGCCCTTCTGATGCAGCGAGGATGACGCGGCCACCGAGCCGGGCAAAATCGATGACCGACTGATCGACGCGTTCGGTGAGCAGTACCTGGACGTTGCGGGATGCGCTGAGCGTGGCGGCATCGACGGTCGGCAGCTTGTCGACGGTTTCGAGCCAGGTGTGCTGGGGCCGTTGGTAGATCGCGACGTCATCGGGGGGCGCTGGAGTGTCTGGGAACAACCAGACATCCCATTGATTGGATACCGACCGCTCGCCCTCCTGGAGCGCGGCATGGAGCGTGGCTTTTGCCGGAGCGGACACATCGGGAGCGCTGAGCTCGATGTTGCCGGCGGCGTAGGTGCAGAATGCCTCATGCGCGGGGGTGAGGTCCCCCACTGCTATCTCGTCAGCGCCAGCCGCGAATCGCCATCTGAGCTGCGGTTTGCTGAACGGCGGGTGAGCGAAGTCGGATACGGACAGGGCGATCTCGATACCGTCGCCGGAGGACAGAACGCGATCATCGAAATCAAGACTGGACAGGACGACGGTGTCGCCCATGGTCTGTCGCCACATGGGGGCGTCGGCGTGTTTGCGCTGGTAAAAGATGTCGACGATGCCCTGCGGCGAGGCGATGAGATCCGTGCCGTTGGTGTGTTCGACACCGGCCAACCGGGGATTGTCGCGACGGAGGCCTTCCATCTTGCCCTTCATCTCAATGTATTGAAGTCGCTGGCTGTTGACGGCGGCCTGGGGCAGGACGTGTTCGATGCCGTGACGACGGGCGGCCTCGATGGCGATCTCCTGAGCGTAGGGGCGCATCGCGCCGGTGAATCTATCCATTTGACGAACGTCCGGGAATGAACTCCACCATCGCCATTCATGTTGCATCACGGGCTTGTCGGTCTTGTCGATGAATTCGGCGCCATGATTGACATAGTCGCCGGGGAGATGTTCGTTGTATCCGCCGTCAGTCCAGATGATCTGGGCGGTGGGCTTGATGGCTTTGGTGTCGTGGTAGCACTGCCACGCGGTGCGCGGGTGGTTGGTGCTGTCGCCAAGTTCGTTGCTCATGCAGTAGAGGTTGGCGGAGGGGTGATTGACGTCGCGCATCACTGTGTAATCCCAATGGTATTTGAGCGCGGCGTGCTGGTCGGGCATGGGTTGGGGCCATTGGTAGACATGCCAGACCGTGTGGCTGCCCCATCCGCCGAGCATGCCCATCTCACTTTGGACAAGCATGCCGACTTCGTCGGCGGCCTCATAGAACTCGGGGTTGTAGGCGTAGAGGAGTCGGATCCAGTTGTAGCCGTAATCGCGTAGGGTCGCGAGGTTCTTGCGCCAGGTCTCACGATCCCAATCCGGGCAGCCGGTGAGCGGCGAGCTGTGATGATCGCACGAGCCGCGCATGTAATAGGGTCCGTCGTTGATGCAAAAGTGATGGCCACGCATGGTGAGCTTGACGAAGCCGACGCGTTCGCTGAGGCAGTCGCTGATCTGACCGTCAGCGATGAGAACTGCGTCAATGCGATAGAGGCTGGGGGCGTCGGGGCTCCACAGGTGCGGGGAGGGCACGGGCAAATCAATGGTGTTATCGCCGGGGGTGACGGGGGCATCAAAGCTGATCGGCGGCGCATCGGACCCGATCATCTGGGCGTTGAGTCGCAGAACGTGCGGGGCGATGGATGAGGGGGCCACATCGATCCGGGCGCGGATGCGCATGATGTGCGTGTCCACATCCGGATGGACCCAGAATCGATCGATCATGCTTGGGCCGGTGGCGGTGAGTTCGACACTGCGGTAGAGCCCGGACCAGTTTCCCTGCCAGCTATAGCTGAGGCCGAGCTCGCGGGCAGCTTCATGCACGCGCACGACGAGGATGTTGTCGGCATCAGCGGCAAGCACGTCGGTCATCTCGAAGCTAAACGGCACAAACGGAGCTTGGTGATTGCCGAGCTTGATGCCGTTCAGCCAGACTTCGGCGCTGGGGTGAACGCCGCCGAAGTTGATCCAGGCGCGGGTCGCGCGCAGAGCGTCGGGGAGTTTGAATCGTTTGGCGTACCAGGCGGTGCCGGTGTAGGTGGCGCGGTAGATGCGTGCTTCGAGTCCAAAGTCCCAGATGGTCTCTGTGTCATCGGTGCCGAAGCCCTGTCCCTGCCACGTGCCGGGGACTTGGATATCGTCGGGGAACGTGCCGTGATTGAACCATTGTTCGGCAAGGCCGACATCGTCGGGGTCGAGACGAAACGTCCATGTGCCGTCGAGGCTGTATCGGCGCTCGTAGGGATGCAGGAGCACGGGATTGACGACGACGGGGGCACGCTTGGGGTGGCTCATGGGGGAATCCGATGGATGAGTGATTGTAGCGAATTGCTTGGCGCGGACGGCAATGGGCGGCAACGATGTGTCCTGGCAGAAACGGGTCACGTGGAGCGGCGGGGACATTCCGGGGAAGTCTGTGGTCGCCCTGCCGCTGGGGACTGTGCATCATTTTCGTAATGACCGTGGACCGTCCATGGGGCACGCGTCCAAGTTTCCGGTTGTCTTGTTCGATCGCAGGTCGTTGGATCACCCGGCCCCAGACGGGCCGCCCGGATCGGATGGCACTGCTGAGGCCCAACTCTCTGTCCCCGTTACGGCCTCACGACCGCTTGATATACCCGCACCTGGTGACGATGACTGGCGCGACTCATCGCAAGGCTTCGCGCACAACATTGCCAATCGTGGCGGCGCTGTCGGTCTGTTACATACTGGATGATCCTGCCGCCGGACTTCTGGTTCGGAACCAACTTGGTTCTGCCGTCGGTCATCTTTTCACGTTCAACCGGCAGGTGGTCAGCATCAAACCCATCGCAGGCGGCCGCCTGATCTTCAACTACTGATGCTGGCGTGCCAGTGCGGCATGATCCAGATGCAGCTTATGGAAATGTTTGCTTTGGGCGGCGCTTTCGCGTGCTTCTGCAAGCCAATGTTCACGCTCGATCGGGTCCTCTACTTCCTTGGCCAGCAGGGCTTCGGTGTTGGCGAGTTGGGCGTAGCTCATCGCTTTTGCGCGGTAGGCAAGAGCGCGGCGCCAGTGCAGGTCGCCGGGGGCTACACGCGGCTGGCCGGTGACGACGTGTCCGGTGGCATCGGCTTGATGGCCCACGTGACGGGCGTGCGCGGCCAGCGCTTCGGCGTTGGCGATGGCTTGATCGGCGTGCGCGGCCGCGGTGGCGGCGTCGGATCTTTGCGATTTGGTCGACGGTCCGCCGACGGGCGTGGATTGACAGCCGACAAATGCCAGCAGCGTCATGGTCAGTATCGTTCGTGTGTAAATCATGGGTATCTGCTCCGCGTGGGCTGACGTGGATTACTCGAGGGGGGCCGACTCAAGGAGGAGAAAATCTTCCGGGCCCACGACGGGGTCATCGACAATGATGTACCCGAGATCTGAGCCCATATCGGGCATCAATGCGTCGTCCACCGACGTCGCATCGTCGAGCGTGAGAATGTCGTTGCCAGCGCCTGGATTGATCTGCAGAGCACCCTCGGGGATCAGAAGCAGCCGCTTGCTGTCGGTTTCGACGATACGTTTCCCATCGGGGCCCTTGAGCACGACGGTGCCGTCGGGTAGGACTGTCTTGTTGTTGCCGGTGTTCGAGTCGAACTCGACGCGCGTGCCGTCGGCCTGCACCACGGCGACGAGACCGCCGGCGTAATGGGTCACGGTGGCGCTGCGGCCCGATGCGTCGGGCGGCATGACGAAGACACGCTCGATCCTGCTGCCGGCGGGGTAAGTGTAGACTTGGGTGCCGTCGGGCATCTGTAGGGGACCGCCGGATCCGCCGGGCAGTGTGGCGGTGCCACCACCGGGGAGGGTGATTGGGCCGGGCGGGGTGTCGTCGTCATCATCCTTGGGCTTGGGGGCGGTGGTGTCTTTGCCGGGCTGGACCTTCTTGCCGTCGGACTTGGCGCCGTGGGCGGCGCGCTGGAATTGCCGCAGCGCATTCTCGGCCTTGGTCTGCTGCATGGCGGCCCAGAGCTCGGGGTATTTCCGGGCCATCTCATCGTCATACAACATCTGGATTCGAGCCGATGCGTTGGCGACTTTGTAGAGCCGACTGTAGAGGACCGGCTCGGTGCCCCACTCGCCGCCGGGCAGGTAGATCACGGTATCGTCGCGCAGGGTCTGGAGGCGCCCGATCTCATCAGAGACGTCAACACCGCCGCTGTGTGACCGTACCTCGTTGATGACCGAGTTGATGAAGCGAACGCGGTCCATGCCGTTGACGCCACGGACGGCGGCATCGGTGAGATCGACGATCTGCCCAGCCAGCCCCTGCTGGTGGGCGATCATGTCGCGTGTGTCCTGGTTGTAGTGCCACCAGTTCTGTCGGGCGCGATCGATGTCATCACCCATGCTTTCGAGGGCTTCGAGATCCCAGGTGGACGTGATAAGACCACTCGCGGCCTGGGACAGCTTATACGCAGCCTGCATCTGTCCGATGGCCTGCTGCGCCTTGTCCGGCAGGGCTTCCATCACGCCGGCGCCGAGGCCTTCGAGATAGGTGCCGCCGAAGGCCTGATAGGTCTTCAGGACCCCTGAGGCTGCAGATTCCTTGCCGCCGGCGAGGAACGCTTCCCATGAGTCGGATCTGAATATCTTGCCAAGCTTGTCCTTGGCGGGCCCATCGGGCATCTTCTCCCACTTCCCCTTGATCTTGTCGGAGTTCGCCAGGAGCAATCCCAGCCCCGCCTCAAACTGCTTCTTGACCACGTCGACGGCAATGGCGCGGGCCTCGTCGGCGGTCTTGACGGTTCGGTTGTAAAGCAAGTCTTCGATCTGCTGCTGGCCTTCGATCAATTGGAACTGCACCTGGCTGTTGTGGCGGCGCTGGGCGATGTCGTCACCGAGCTGGTCGAGTTCGTTGGCGCTGTCGGTGATGTTCTGGCGTTCGGCATCGGAGAGACGATCAGGACCGAGGAACTTGACGTTGATGCTCGGCACCACGCCAAACTGCGGTTCCTCGTCCACGGGTCCGAAGTCAAAATCCGAATCATTAAGGAACCGATTGTGCCATTGGGTCCCGGTCTTGAAGCTCAACTCCCACTTCGCGCCGAGCTGGGCCTGGAAGTCGTCCATGTCCTTCTGCGTGATGGGATTGGGCACGGGCGGCGCAGGATCCTTCTTCTTCTTGGGTGGGGGATCCTTGCGGCGGGGCTGGACCCATGCGCCGGGTTTGTTCTTGTCGGGGCGAAGGCCGGCGTAGGGTTGGTTTGGGGGCGGAGCGCCCGGGTTGAACGGATCGAAATAGAGGCCGGTGCCGGAACTGCCGTCAAGGCGGAAGTGACCGCCGTTGGCCAGATCGAGCTGGATGTAGTCGACATTCCCGGTGACGGTGTTCATGTGGTAATGCATGTGAGTGATGGGGCCGGCGTTACCGGGGTAGCCGTATTCGGTGTCACTGCCAACACCGGGCCAATGCGTGGTGGTCGGGAAATTGCCGACATCCGCGCCGCCGTGTTGGTAGATGGTGCAACTGTTACCGTCGTTGGTCAGGTAGATCGTGCCCATGCCGGCCACGTGGACGCTGGAACGGACGCCGGACTGGTCTTCCCTGAAAAAGTCGGCGCCGGGCACGTAGACTTCGGCATCGCCGTAGCCCGAGCGGTCCCCGGAACCGACGTCGCCGTAGCCTTCAGGCTCATTCATGTAGTCGCCGATGAAGGCGCGAGCGCCAGGCGACAGTTGTGTGCCATCCGGCAGATGGGTGGGGGGAATGATCTCGTAACCTTGTATCGCCCCATCGGCGCCGATGATGGGAGTGTTGGTGAGAATCGCACCGCCCTGGTGCAGCGTGTTGACGAATTCATCGCCGAAGGTCTCCCGGGCCACGCCGTCGAGTTTGGCGTAACCAGACACATTGCCGGAATCGTCGTTGAAGAGGGTGAAGGGATGTCTCTCGACAATCAGGAGCGGCTGCGCTCCGCGCAGGGGCACGCGTTGCACATCTTCGTCTACAAGTCGGCGTGCAAAGCCGTTGCGATCGATCATGATCCAGCACTGTTTGTCCGGATCCCACACGAGTGTTCCGTAGGCCCCCGCGCCGAACTGGCCCATGGCGGGCGTCACGGCGCTGAGCATGGCCACGATCGCAGCCGCCGCCAGCAATATCCATCGATGTGTGCGATGCGTGACCGATCCGTTCATGTGATGGATCCCGTGCGTCATGCCTCGGCGCTTCAGAAATCCCAGATGATGCCCGCGGCAATCGAGTCCTGGCGATAATCAAACAACCCCGCGTTGGATTCGTCGTTGACCGCGTCGTACCGCACGTAGATCTGCACGTTCGGTATGACCGGGCGGGTCAACAGGATGGAGAAGAAATCGACACGGTCTTCACGGCCGACTCCCGCCGCCGGGCCGATCCCGTTGTAGTCATCCCACTGCCGCGTGAATGAGAAGTCGGCGGTGATATCGAAGGGCAGTGGATGCGTGGCGCCGATGACGAACGTGTCACTATCTTTGTCAAAGAACCCGCCGTTGCCTCCCTCGGTGAAGGTCCAACGGTGCCGATAGCCGGCGCGTATCCGCAGATCCGTCTTGGGCACATCGAGAAAGACGGTCACGCCAAGATCGTGAAACGTGCCGTCACGATCGATCATCGGTCCCGGAAGCAGAGGCAGTAGATAATTGATGAAGCCGATCTGATGTTTGACCTGGATCGATCCCCACTCGGCGAAGCGCCAATAGGCGCTGGGCTCGAGCAGCAGCGCATTGGAGAACCCCTTTCCGTCAACGTGGATGTACTCGTCGGCGAACTGAAGTGATACGGCCAAATCATCGACGATCTTGCGCTGATAGCCAATCCAGGCGTTCTGTCGGATCGAATCGACCTCCTCGACATCCTGCTCGTACAGGTCGGTGTGGATGCCGTAACCGTGTAAACGTCGGTTCAAAAGTGCAGCGCTGGTCGGGTTAAAAGTGCAGCGCCGGGGATGACTGTATCGCGGTCAGGGCTGAGGGTCCAGCCCGTTTCG